>JAUXGM010000014.1 GCA_030622125.1 bacterium
AGAGTCCGGGACACAGTCTTGGGACACACGATGCAAGCAACGTATGTCCCGCTTGTTTTCGGTGCATTTTCTTTTGAACCTTTTAATCTATTTCCTTTGGCTATGTTGTTCTCGGGAGGTATATCGTTATCTAAGGAAGAGTCCGGGACACATCTCAACTTTAAAACATCCAAAGTTGAGGTATGTCCCTCTTTTATGGGGGAACGGAGATTAATATTGTTTTACTCTCAATTCTCAACTGTTTATCCAGCCTCTTTACAAGGGGCTGTGGTCAACTCTCAACTATCTGGTGCTCTGTGGTTAATATTATTGGTTATTTAGGATTTTGCAAATATTTAGGTTCGGTTTTATATCTTTAATAATTTCTGCAAAGTTTTTTGAAGTGGAGGGACAAGAAAAATTCTCAATATGTTTTTCTAATTCCTCACTGCTATGTATAATGCTTCCGCAGCCATTTTTTAGTATCTCTCCCATTTCAGGTTTAAAATTATTATAAAATGGACCCGAGATTACATAGGATCCGTAAGAGATCGGCTCTAAGGGGTTATGTCCGCCAATTGTTCGATTAAATGTTCCACCAACATAAGTAAAGAGAGAATTCGCATATATCTCATTTAGTATTCCCATTTTATCTATAATGTAGATCTCTCCTTTTTTTAATGATTGAATATTCGTAAATATCTTTAAATTAAAATTTTGATATATTTTTAGGATCGACGGTACCCTGTTTATGTGTCGCGGTGCAATAACGATTATTTTATCCTTAATATTTTTCAATGATCTGAATATGAGTTCTTCATCTATTATATGGGTTGAAGCAAAGAGGATGACCTTATTACTTTGCTTCCCGAAATATTTTATATTTGTATATTTTGTATTTCCAAGAATTTCCGTGATTATTCCGAGCTTACTGAATTTTTTTTCTTCAATATCATTCGAAACATAGATCTTCTCAAAAAAGTGGAACATTGTTTTGTAAAATGCACCGAATAGTTTATAAAAATGCAGGTTTCCGTCGGATATTCGTCCGTTTATAAGGATCATTTTCTTATTCAATATCTTTGCAAAAAAGATCATATTTGGGTTTATTTCACTTTCTACTATTATTATCTTATCTACTTTATTTATGTAGGGAATAATCAAGATCGGCAAATCCCAGGGCAGATAGTTGGCTGAGACATTATTCTTTTTCAATTTCTCAAATCCCGTGGTTGTATTTACGGTATAAATCATAGATTCAAAGATAGTTTTTAAAGGGAGGGTCCCGTTGTGTTCACCAACCGATGCACCGTGGATCAAGAATTTGTATCTTCCTCCGCAATTGAGTCTAAAACGATAAAAATAGTCCTTTGTTCTCTTATTAAAAAGGAAAAAGGGAGAAATTACAAAAGAAATAAGTGTCGCAATAACAAGCAAAAAATTGTAAATAATAAATAAAGTTGAAAACATTAGGTAATCAATCAGCCTGGTATCCATTAATATAATTTATCAGGTATTGCCATTCATCAATAATTATAAGGAAGCTATCATCATCGATATCCACCTTGATATTTTTATATTTATAGTTATAAAAATCTTTCATCTTATCAAGCTTTAATCCGAAGTTAAATTTCAAAAAATCATAGATATCAACACCTGAAAATTTTTTTACTACCTCATCAATTTTTTCATTTCCGATAACAGATCGATACTTATCGGGATTATTAAAAAGTTCAATATAGATCAAAAATTTCAAAAGTATGTTCAAAGAAGAGATCATCTTAAATATGACTTTCTTTAATATACCTTTTGTGGGAGAAGTAAAATATATCTCTCTAATTCGTACATATTTCGCTCGCAATTCTTCTTCTATTTGTAATTTGGTATTTTTACTTTTGATTGTAATGTCTGTAAAAAGATCCCTACCATATAGTTTAAAATGCCGCCATTTCATATCCTGATATTCAATTGGAAAGGTATTTACCGCCTTTAAAAACTCATCTTCACTCATAAAAAGCGGCATTGCTCTTCCTCTTTTTCTTATGTATTTAATTGACTTTCTCCATTTTTTCAATACATTTTTATCTGTTTTTTTTACGATTATACCAATATTTATATTCGGTATAAAATCAACATTTAATGTAGTAGAACCATAAGTAAAAACAAATAATGTATCACTTAAAAGCCCGTTCTTTTCTATATTATTTATAAATGATTGAAGATAAAGATTTACCTTATGCTTTGATATCATTCTGTTTCTTACCATCCTCCCGATATTCCGGATGCACCACCGCCAAAACCTCTGAAATCTCCTTTTGAACCGCCAAGCCCACTTTCATAATTTGAATAAAAAAAGACATTCTTATTTCTTTTTATGTCAAGGGTAAGCGGAAATGACATTATTAATCCGCCAAATAGAGCAATGGAAGTATTTGTCTGCGCAAAACCAAATAGTAATGACAGGAGAATAAAATTTAAGCCGAATCTATATATGAACTTGGTATTTCGTAAAAAGCTATTTAACGAAATAATGGAAAAAAGGAGGAAAAAGACAAAAAAACTCTTTATTTTTTTACTTTTGAATATATGAATAACAGGATTTTTTATTAAAGGAATAGTAACCTGCTCCTTTTTTAAATGATTGATACTCTGTTCCATTTCAACGGCATATATACTTATGATGATCGTAAAAAAAAATAATAAGAACAAAATCCTCTTAGTCATAAGTGATTATATAATTTAATTTGATTTAATTCAAATTTTTCTTGTTAATCCGATACCTTTTTATTTATTTTTACTTTTCCTTTTGTTTCAGGAAGTACCTTTTCCAACATATGTTCCCAACGATAAAGATAGCTCTCATAGGACAATCTTGAACCGACACCTTCTATTTTTTTAAGGTGCCGGAGCATTTTTATTGCGATCTTTTGCCGATCTTCATAACTGAGATTAGATATATATTTTTCAATTATTGCTTGCCTATAGAATTTATCACCTCTTCCCTTAATCAAATCACTGATATAAACTTTTAACTTTTTGTGATTATATTCCAATGGTGCCGGGGCACCCCATTCATCTAATTTAATATGTTCAACTAATTTCTCTATTTTCTTGATAGGGATCATATCTTGGGAACATTCTTTCAGAGATTTTGCTAATTTATTTTTTTCTGCCTCCGAAACGATCTTTTTTTCATTTCCCTTTTCATTAATAATGCGCAGAACACTGTTACCTCCCCTCATTTGAAAAATTATATTTTCCCCGCTCCAAATAAGTTTAATATGCGGTGGTATGCCGCCGGAGAATTTTTTAATTTCTGTCAATTTTTTAATTGAAGCGGTTTTAATATCAAAAAGATATAGGAAAATTGTTTTATAACGGGTTTTTACTCTTCCACCGTCGGGGAATCGGGCAATTCCCTTCGGACATTGATAGATATGGCAATATCTTGCAAATACTACTTTGTTATTATCTGTATTATATGCACCGCCCGTGAAATAGATGCTGAAAGTTACATGTTTATAGTGAAAACAACTTAATGAACCTGATAAAATAACAGTAAGAATAATGAGAAATAGTAACCGTTTCATATAGTTATCTCACTTGATCTTCTGAAATATCCCATGTGTTTGGATTGGCTTTCTTGTTGATAAAAAAGTTAAACTCTTTCATTTTGTTCTCCCATCAATGATTTCTTGATATATTTCCAATATTCTATTTTTACAATCCGAAGGAGCTTCAATACAACCCCATCCTTTTTGAATTTGGAATATACCATCATAGGCAGAATCATGATATGACTTTAATAAATATGGAATATTTTCTTCTTCAAGAATAGATGTTAATATCTGCGCTTCTATTTCATTATTTATCAATAATATTTTTTCATATTTTTCCATTTTTTACCTCATTTGTTTTTCCAACTTGTTCATTATTTATTTTGATTTTAAACCTTTTCATATTTAATTTTACCACTTTTAATCCCAAAAATCAAATTTTCTATAAAATATTTCCTGTCATTCAGAAGGAGCCCCGTTCTAATACGGGGTAAATTCCATGACTGTGAAATCCATTCCTGTCCGTCATACTGAGGACCTTGCCGATTATTCAAACCCCAATTTTTCGGGGAGAATCTATCTTTGAAGTTTCCCCCGTATCCGATTTTCATCAGGACAGGCCAGATACGAGAATCCGTAGTTAAAAAAATTCTATTCTCTGAAAACCAAACCTTTATATCTTGACAAAACTAAAATTTTAATGTATTATAAACTATGAAAAAGTATATTTTCACATTATTAACGGTTATGTTTGCGGTAACTGTTTTTGCTGCATTTAACCCAGCTCCAATAAGTCAATTTTCAATTTCCTCTTTAAATGTAAACAAAAACGGGATATATACAATGGAGTTGGATTATACAATTGAAGAAGGTATCCATCTCTATATTACCTCCAAGATAGCAAAAAAAATAAAATTTATATTTGCAGATGGAGTAAAAATAGAAAAGCTAACTTATCCTTCATTGATAAAAAAAGGAACAGATACCTATATATCCGGCAGTGGTAAGATCATAATAAATCTATCCGGGAAATTAATGGAAAGTGGAAGTTTTAAGGTTACTTATCAGGGATGTTCGGAAGACGGTATCTGTTATATACCGGAAACCGTGGATGTTTCATATCAAAATATCCCTAATAAGTCTGGTAAGAAAGAAAAACTGGGGGTCTCCGGACTACTAAAAAAGAATATAAAAAATCCGATCTTGGCGATATTACTTGTTTTTTTTGCCGGCATCTTGACAAGTTTGACACCTTGTGTTTATCCAATGATACCGATAACGATATCCTACTTCGGGAAAAGAGGCGAAGGTCAAACTATAAAGTCAAATTTTGTCGGGACATTGTTCTATGTGCTCGGACTTGCTTTAACATACACATCATTAGGTATAATTGCCGGATTGACCGGCTCTGCTTTCGGCAGTATCACCAATAATAGATATGTGCTCATTGTATTTGCAGGGCTGTTTTTTATTATGGCTTTTATGATGTGTGATTATATTGTTCTTAATGGCGGAACATTAATGAATAGTGCAACTCAAAATACACGCTCAAAAAGATCATTTTTTCAGCCGTTCCTTCTTGGGCTTTTGACCGGACTGATCGCTTCACCCTGTATTGGACCTGTTGTTCTTTTCCTGCTGGCGCTTATAATTAAAACCGGAAATATTCTTTATGGTGGGATTTTAATGTTTTTCTTTTCACTCGGGCTCGGCTTACTATTTATTATCCTGGGGACATTCTCGGGAGCGATCAATAAACTTCCCTCCTCCGGAAATTGGATGGAAAAAGTAAAGGTCGTATTTTCTATCTTAATGGTATTGGTGGCAACTTATTTTCTTAATATCTCACTGAAGGGATTTTCAGTTATCGGCGCCAATTTTATTTCTTACGGCATCGGCATTATGTTCATTCTCTTTTTTCTCGGCTTTTTTGATAAGAAAAAATGGGATGATGATAATCCGTTTAAGAGGAAAAAGAAGGAGATGCTTCATTTTATTCTTTTTATTGTTCTGCTCTTCGGTATCGGTTTGTTCTTAAAAGGAATACTATCCAACAATGCTTCCTTGTCGGGCATTAAAAATGAGATCGTAAAAAATGAACAACTCCATTGGTATAATGCTCTCGATAAAGGATTAGAAAATGCTAATGAACATAACCGATTGATATTTGTTGATTTTGGAGCAGACTGGTGTGTGATGTGCCGTGAATTTGAAGAGCTTGTAAAAAGGGATACTGAAATTATAAGGGAATTAAAAAAATATACACTCGTAAGATTGGATTATAATAAGAATAAAGAACTCGCAAGGGATGAGTTTAAAGTATTGGGACTTCCAACCTTCCTTATACTTGATAAAAATGCTAATGTTATCAAAAGAGAAACAGGATTTAAAAATGTTACCGATCTAAAAAATAAGATTATAGATGGGGACGGTGGTTCAAATACCTCGGATATAAATATAAAAAGGAGATAGAAATGCCGGGAAGAGCAAGAATAGATATTACTAATTATAGGTATCCTATTATTTTTCTTATACTTCCGTTTTTGACCTTTTGCAGTCTATTTTTTTATGGATGTGCAGATTCCTCCGGGAAATTTATATTTACCCTTTTATTAAGTTTATATATACTTACCGTTATTCAATTTTTGATCAAAAAAAAGAGTTTCTTTCTAACGGGTTATCTAAAACTTTTTATTCTTTTTTCAGTATTTTTCATCATATATCTGTTTGTTAATTCACTGAATGTAAGTTCTGTTCATCATGATTCATTAGAAGCATTGCCTTATTATATAATTCTTTTAGTCGGATTTTTTTTCCTGATAGAGATTGAAATTGATAGGAATTATATTTGTACAATTATCTTTCTATTAGGAATCTTTGAAGTAATTATTGCAATTTTTAAATCGGCTTTTTTAAATGGTGGTTTTACCGGTACATTTTATAGTCCGAATATCTTTGCGGATTTTTTGATCCTTTCATTTTTCTCCGGTATCGCAATCCTTAACTATTATAAAAGAGGCTTGAAAATCGCAATATTTTTATCACTTTTTATTTTTGTAATTATGATCCTATTGACCGGTTCGCGAGGTGGTTCGGCGACTTTAATTGTAGCAGCAATACTCTTCAGTTTAAGATGGAAACGATTTTTGCTATCATTTATAATACTTCTTTTCGCTGTTACGATTGTGTTTACCGTAAATAATCCTTTAAAAGAAAAGGTCTTTTCGGGAGTAAAAAAAGATCCTTTTTTGTGGGAAAGAACGAATATTTGGAAATCTTCTCTAAAAGTTATAAAAGAAAATCCCATTTTCGGGGTTGGTGTCGGAAATTATAAGTATGATGTATTAAGACATCGTTATCCATCAAAGCATTATTTTGCCAAATATTCCCGGCGTCCGGCACATCCTCATAATGAATACCTATACCTGATCTCCGAGATAGGTCTATTCGGTTCTCTACTGCTTATCATAATGATAATATTGCTTTTGTTTTACTATAAACCCGGATATGAGTTATATGGAATAATTGGTATCTTGGTTCACTCATTTGTAAATGATTCCCTTGCAATACCCGGGATACTCTTCCCTTTTTTGCTGCTTTTTGCATCAGGTATAAAAATTAAATCCATCTTAAAAAAGGAGATAAGTATCAAAAGATCGTTTTATATTTATAGCCTTGCATTCTTTTTTCTGCTCATTTCCTTTGATATGCTCTTTAAAATAGAAGAAATATTTATTGCATCGAAAAGATATGGTAAATTCATAGATAATGCCACACTCTCCTATCAATTACCTTATAATCAATTTGTAACTTATGGACTGATCTATAATAGAACAAGAGCAAATAATTTACAAAAACTTTATATTGATTATCTTGATAGATCATTGAAAAGAAATCCTTACAGTTCCACTGCAAGACAAAAATCGGCAGTTATTTTATCGCAATATGCAAGATCCGATGAATTTATCGAAACATTGAACCAGGAGATAGAAATGCTTCTATATTATGATCCGTATAATGTCTTTAATTATGAAACCGTCGGAGATATTTACTCCAAACTCGGTAAAAAAGAATTAGCAATGAAATACTATGAAGATGCTATTGCATTGGAACCGAATTTTGCAGTTGCAATCTATAAACTCGGGAAATTGCGCAATAGCAGGAGATTAATAAATAAAGCAAAAGAAATTTACAGGGAATACTTTTTTAGGTTTTCGCAAACAATTGATGGCAAACCATTAAACAGATATGAATACAATATACTTAATTATAAAACGGTTGGAGGGAAACTATGAACTTAAAATATCTATGTTTTTTACTTGCATTTCCAATTGCGATTTTGGGATATTCACAATCAATGGAGATAGGTCGAAACGATAATCTTATAATAACCGTTAATATATTGGGACAGGTAAAAAATCCCGGGGAATTCAAGATTGAATATGGCACGAATGTGATCCAGGCTATCTCAAAGGCAGGCGGATTCGGCGATTATGCCAATATGAAAAACATTAAAATCGTTCGTATAAAAGATGGCAAAAAAATAATAATCGAGGTCAATGTAAAGAAATTTTTTGATAAAAATAATGTAAAAGTAGATATCCCCATACTTGAAAACGGGGATGTTATAATGATAGGTAAGAATGTAAAAAGGGTATGGGCGTCATTTGTTACATTTGTTTCCCAAATTGCTATTATTATCAATGTGATCTATTTAATTTCACTAAGTAAATGATATGATCCCGTATACCGACAATCACTTTCATTCACTCTTTTCCATAGATGGCAGATCTAATCTCTACACAATGGTAGAACGGCAATACCAGATCGGTTTAAGATATATTACAAATACGGAACATTATGACGCTGAACCGGATGATAAGGGATTTGATTATTACAACTATGAAAAAATTCATTCTACTATTGATGAACTAAATCGGGACTACCCTATGAAAATATTTCATGGAATTGAGGTTACCTTTCAGGAAGAATATTTAGAACGAGTGGAAAGTTTTCTCAAAGATCATTCCTTTGATCTTATAATCGGTGCTGTTCATTATATTGATCACATCCTAATAAAAAATTGGGCTAAGATCAATGATGAATTTGAAAAATATTTCGATCTTGTAATAAAATGTTCACAATGGAAAAAAATGGATGTTATCGGACATATTGATATGATAAAAAAATATCGGGAAGATTACAATGAAAAAAAATACCTGAACATGATAGAAATTGTATTGAAGAACATCATTAAAAATAAGAAGGCACTCGGTATCAATACATCCGGATTTAGACATCTCCCGAAGGAGCAATATCCATCTGAAACAATATTGAGAATGTACAGGGACCTGGGAGGAGAGCTTATCTCTATCGGCTCGGATTCACATCATCTTTCACATATAGGGATCGGTTACAATGAAATATATCTTCTATTAAAAAAATTGGGATTCAAAAAATACTTTTATTTCATAGATCATCAGCCGATTGATTGCAAAATCTTATAAACATATTGAAGTTTGGTTGTAATGACTTTTTCCCCTCCGTTTCAGATTTTCAAAAAATACTTGACCATAAATATCCGTTGCTAAAATTCAATAACTCACTTCGTTCAAACAAATTGTAATTTTTCCTACGGAACGCAACTCCTATTCATTAAATCTTCAAATGTCGTTTAAAAAGCCATTTACAACCAAAAGCCCTCAGGACACATTTTTCACTTTGCTCAAAGTATATCCCTACATTTTTTTACATATTGGATTCTAAAAAAAGTCCAAAATATAGAAAACACAATATTGATTTGAAATTATAGATCATATTTGATATAATGTTAATTATAATTCAGGAGTTTTAAGAAAATGGTGAAAGTAAAAATTAACGAAAAAGTCTTTGATATTGAAAAGGGAACCACTGTAAACAGTATCATCGGAATGGCAAAATTAAAACCGAAATATCCAATATTGGGAGCATTTCAAAATAATGAAATTGTTGAATTGGAAGAAAAAATACGGGTGAATTCTTTAATAAGACCGGTGGATATTACCTCCCCGGTCGGATTAAGAATATATTCCACCTCACTTTCTTTTGTAGTAATTGCTGCTGCAAAAAAGATATTTCCAAAGGATACGCTTATTGTCCAGCATTCTCTTTCGGGTGGACTTTTTATGGAATTTGAGAAGAAAAAATTTCTTAATTTTAATGATATTAAGAAATTAAAAGAGAAAACAACAAAGATCATAAAAGGGAACTTAAAGATAAAAAAAGAGAGGATTGATATTGAAGAGGGAATAGAATACTTTAAATCAAGGAAACAGATAGATAAAATAAATCTACTTAGAAATATCTATACCAAAGAGATCACTATTTATTCATTAAACGGTATTAAAGCATTTTTTTATGGTCCTCTGGTTCCGGCAACCGGAATGCTTAAATTGTTTGATCTTTTATACTATCCGGGTGGAATGGTGCTTATGTTCCCCAATCGTTATTCTCCAGATAAAGTTCCCGTATTTAGGGAGCAAAAAAAAATATTCAGTGTTTTCCACGAATTTGAGGAATGGCAAAATGTTTTAGATGTTTCGGATGTCGGGTCGTTAAATGAGGCAATATACAATAAATCTATCTCACGATTAGTAAAGATATCGGAAGTGATCCATGAAAAAAAATTCTCATATCTTGCCGATAAGATAAAAGTAGACAAAAAAATAAAATTAGTCCTTGTTGCCGGACCGAGTTCATCGGGAAAAACTACATTTGCAAAACGATTGGCAATACATCTTCAAGTGATCGGTATCAAAACGGCAACAATTTCACTTGATAATTATTTTGTTTCAAGAGAGAAAACACCGATTGATAAAGACGGCAAACATGATTTCGAACATATTGATGCAATTGATATCGAACTTTTCAATGAACATCTGATAAAACTAATAGAGGGTGAAGAAATAGAATTACCGGAATACGATTTTAGATCCGGGAAAAGAAAATACACGGGGAATAAAATGAAGTTGGATAATGACCAGATTATCCTGATAGAAGGTATTCACGGCTTAAATCCGAAATTAACCCATTATATACCGAATATTATGAAATTCAAGATATATGTGAGTGCTTTAACGCAGCTCAATATAGATAATTATAATAGAATTCCGACTACTGATTCCCGGCTCATAAGAAGAATGGTTCGTGACAGTAAATTTAGGAATTATACTGCCGAAAGCACATTAAAAAGATGGCCCTCGGTAAGAAAAGGCGAAGGGAAATGGATATTCCCATATCAAGAAAATGCTGATGAAATGTTTAATTCCGCTCTTATATATGAGCTTGCGGTTTTAAAACCTGAGGCAGAACCGCTTTTAAGGGAAATAGGACCTGAGTCGGAGGTATATTATGAGGCAAAACGGATATTAAATTTTCTAAATTATTTTACTGCTCTGAAATGTAATGAAATACCTCCAACCTCCATTTTAAAAGAATTTATTGGAAAAAGTGCTTTTAAATATTGAAAATATTTTATTTTAATGGTATAATAAATAATGAAAAAATATTTTTTATTTGCATTTATTATTATTTTTAGCTTTTTTATCTTTGCCGATGATTATTCCATTCAATTCGGGTCATTTAAAACTAAGGTGAGAGCAAACAAAGCAATTCAAAATATGAAGGGAAAAATAGATACGACAAATTGTTATATAGTTAGAGCGGATCTCGGGGAAAAAGGGATCTGGTACAGGGCAAAATACGGCAGATTTCAGTCAAAAGAGGAAGCAATTAAAATATTGGAAGAGTTTAAGAAAAAAAATATCGACTCGATATTAGTAAAATGTAAAGAAATTAAACCGAGTAATATAACTACATTGCCGGACACAAAAGGCAAGATCAAGTTTGCCGCTAACAATACTAATTATGATACGAAGAACTTGAAGATAGTAAATGAAACCCTTGATTTTAAGATTAAGATACTAAACAAGCTGTGGATAAGGGCGGTACAGAAAAGAAATATTATTAAAATAAACGAAATGATACCGAAATATAAAAAACTGTTGAATCAATACTATGATAGTAACAACATCTATAAGGTATACTATATGATCGCTCATTCATTTTTACAATTAAAACAGGAAGGAAATGCAATTATTTATCTTGACAAAGCCTTTGATACCGCACCCAAAGAGGAAAAATCAGCAATTTTATTTGAAAAAGGTTATGTTACCTATATTTTTGTTCAGAATTATGATAAGGCAATAGATATTTTTAAGAGGGTCAGTATTGAATTTCCAACAAGCCCATGGGCGCTTGCAGCTCAAAAGAATATCAATCAGATACTAAAATATAAGGTTTACAATATAAATTAGGAGGTCGAATTGGGGATAAAAGGTAATTTATCATCTATCAATCTGGCAGATATTCTTCAATTGATCGGATTGGGAGCAAAAACAGGGTGCCTTGTAATAACTACGAAAAACGATACGGGCTACATTTTTTTAAAAAACGGAATAGTTATCTACGGTTATTCGGAAAATAAAAAAATATCAGTTGAAAAGATAAATCAAGAAAAAAAAATTATTGAGGATGTCAAACTCAAATCCATTCTTGGAACAGCAAAGGAAAAGGGAGTAGATCCATTCAAAATGTTATTGGACGGCAAGTTTGTCAATCTGATAGTTCTTAAAAAAGCTACTCATTCATACATACTTTCAATAATATATGATTTTTTTAAATTACAGGAAGGAGATTTTGAATTCCTTGAGAACAAACTACCTAAAAATCCGATTCTCAACATTGAGGAAAGTTACAGTAATATCATAATGGAAGGTTCAAGAAGGATCGATGAGATCGGATTGATAGAAAAAGTTATCAAATCGGATAAAACAAATTTTATTATTAACGCTTCCGGAATTGACAAGATAGAAACTTTGGAGTTAAAAGCAAAAGAAAAGGATGTGCTAAAGCACTTAAATAAAATTACAAATATTTATGAACTTTCAAAAAAGGCTGAATATGATGAATTTGATCTCTATAAGATCATTTACGGATGCTATCAATCAAAGATAATTGAGATATTACAGAAAGAATCTTATGAAACTATTTTAGAACACATTGATCTTGCACAATTCTATCTTGAGCGGGAAAATTATGATGGTGCATTAAAAGAAGCTGAAAGAGCATTTTCGCTTGCTCCTATTGATGAAAAGATAATTAATCTCTTAATGCTCTGTACAAAATTTACACCAATAGATGAAGATAAAAAACGCTATTTTGTTATTCCGTTAAAATTTGCCAAATATACATCATATTCAGAAAAAACATTAAAATTTATAAAAGAAAATCAACCGCACATAAAAGAAGAGAAAAAAACGGAAGAAAAAAAATTATCTCCAAGAGATGCTCTTGTCATGGCATCAAAATTTATAAAAGAAGGTAAAAATCAAGAAGTCGTCAATATACTTAAAGAAGTTGGTGAGATTAGAAATACCACTTACTATTTGCTTCTTGGTAATGCTTGTTATAAATTAAAAGATCTAAAAGGCTCTTACGATGCATTTTCAAAATTTCTGGAATTAAATCCGGAGAATGAAAAAATTAAAAAATTATTATCAATAATAAAAACAAAGATTTAGGAGGATTGAATGCCGGAAAACAAAAAAAACGATAAGGAACTTGAGAACAAGAAAAAGGCGCTTGAAATAGCAATATCACAGATTGAAAAATCACATGGAAAGGGTTCAATTATGAAGCTTGGTGAAAAAGAACATATAAAAATCGGGTCCATCTCAACCGGATCAATTGCTCTTGATGCTGCACTTGGTATAGGTGGTATCCCAAAGGGGAGAATAACGGAAATATATGGGATGGAATCCGGAGGGAAAACGACATTAGCGCTTCATATTATTGCAGAAGCACAAAAACAAGGCGGGATCGCTGCATTCATAGATGCCGAACACGCACTGGATGTTGAATATGCTCACAACATTGGAATAAACATTGAAGATCTTATTATAAGTCAACCTGATTATGGCGAGCAAGCACTTGATATTGCAGAAACACTTGCAAGGAGCGGAGCAATTAATGTTATCGTTATTGATTCGGTGGCAGCACTTGTACCTAAATCCGAGATAGATGGCGATATGGGTGATTCTCATGTGGGATTGCAGGCACGACTAATGTCGCAGGCAATGAGAAAACTTGTAGCAGTCGTAAATAGATCAAAGTGCGCCGTGGTCTTTATCAATCAAATACGAATGAAGATCGGTGTTATGTTCGGAAATCCCGAAACAACAACCGGTGGATTTGCTCTCAAATTTTATTCATCCGTAAGAATTGATCTGAGAAAAGCCGGGGTAATAAAAGCCGGAGATAAAGATGTTGGTATTCGCGCCAGAGCAAAGGTCGTAAAAAATAAGGTAGCTACCCCATTTAAAAGAGTTGAATTTGATATACTTTTTGGTAAGGGGATCTCAAAAGCCGGAGAGATCATTGATATTGGTGTTGATGAAAATATTGTTGAAAAAGCCGGTTCATGGTTTTCTTACAATAATCAAAGAATTGGACAGGGCAGAATGACCGTTATGTCATTTTTAAATGAAAATCCGGATATTATGTCGGAGATTGAAACAAAGATCAGAGAAAAGAAAGGATTGCTTGTTACTAAATGATACAAAATAAATTTTTTAGTTTTAGAAAAAGGATCTTCACTTATTGTATTTTATTTGTTGTGCTTGTTGCATTTATTTTATTGATGGGTTTAATGAAAGGCTACAAAAACTCCCCTCTTTTTGTAAAGGTTATTTCCATTTCTTATTTTGCAGAATCAAATTGTTCAAATGTATCGATCAAGATAAGGCTTACTTTTAAGGCATCCGGCGGAAAAGCGAAGATCCCGTTCTCATTTCCGTTACTACTACCGGAGGATGTAAAGCTAAACAAGGTTTATGTGGACTATCCTTACAAAACCCCGGATCCTGTTCTTATTAGAGAAAATACTGTTTATTGGAAGGGATATCAGCCGGAAAAGGGAAAACTGGTAACTTTTACCATAAGATATGATTATCATTCTAATACCGATATGATAATACTGCCGTTTAAAAAAGTTGGATTTTTTAATGTAAGAAAATCTTTATGCGATGCCCACATAATACTCAATGAGAAAATATTTGAATTCAATTGCAATTATGAACTATCATCAAGGCAGAAGGATTTTAAAACCTACCTTTCCTATAATGGAAATTTAACCGGTACAGATGATAATCTAACATTAAAATGGTAATCTATGAAAAAAATTCTCTACCTGGTTGATACATATTCTATTATTTTCAGAGCTTACTATGCTATTCCGGCTCTTTATACAAGCAGCGGTTTTCAAACCAACGCAGTTTTTGGAGTGATCAAATCGATCATTAAATTGAGGGAGAAGTTCAACCCCGAATTTATGTGCGCAGTTTATGATAGTATTGGAAAGACATTTAGAAAAGAAATTGCAGAGGACTATAAAGCAAATAGAGTAAAAGCACCCGATGATCTAAAAAAACAATTTCCAATAATAGAAAATATTGTCAAAAACTTTGGTATACCATCGATACGGATTGAGGGGTATGAAGCCGATGATGTTCTTGCCGCAATCACTAAAAAATTAAAAGATAAGTTTGATGAGATCGTAATACTTACAGGAGATAAGGATCTTTTTCAACTTATTGATGACAGGGTTGCCATCTTCGATCCCAAATACAATAAATGGTATCATAGAAAAGAAACTTATGAAAAATTTGGTGTTTGGCCTGAACAGATAAAGGATTTTTTATCACTTGTCGGTGATGCATCCGACAATATAAAGGGTGCTCCCGGGATTGGGAAAAAAACCGCTGCAAAACTTCTAAATGAATACACCAATCTTGATAATATCTACATTAACAAAGAAAAGTTAGGCAACGGCATACAGAGATCATTAGAAGAATTTGCAAAATACAAGGATGTTTCGGTAAAACTTATAACAATGAAAACCGATCTTCCAATAAATGGTTCAATGGAATATTTTGGTATTAGTGAACCCGAACATAACAAATTGATCGAAGAATTTCAAAATTTAGAGTTTCACTCTCTTATAAAGGAATTACATTTAAACCTACCGACTTCTTTTATTGAATTTCTGCCCATAGAAAAATTTAAACGAACGGATATCATATTTTTTAAGATTATTGATGACAAGGTCATTGCCTTAAATTCTAATGGCACAGTATCTATCTTTGAACTTTTTCAGTTTGAATTTGATGCCAATTCAACCTACATCTCTTATGATATAAAATCCGATTTTAAGTTCCTAATTGAGAATAATATTTTACTCCCCAAAAAATATTTTGATCTTCTCATTGCTCATCACATATTGAAGGGGGGGAAGAAGATCCTTTCTTATGATGATTTAATTATGGATTACCCCGTTTCCAATTTAATGCAATTTAAAGATAAAATAAATCTTGATATAAAAATATTGGAAGAGATCAAAAAATTGTATCACATATCACAGATATATAAGGAGATGACAACATATCAAACATTTGAACTTATGTATGAAAAGGTTCTGAAACCGATAGAATTACCCCTTATACCTATACTTGCAAATATGGAATTAAAAGGAATTAAAATAGATATGGATATTTTTGGATCTGTCAAAAAAGAATATCAAAAAATGGCGAAGGACCTTGAAAAAGAGATCATTGAACTTTGCGGTGAACCGTTCAATATAGATTCACCGAAACAACTTGGGCAGATTCTTTTTTATAAACTTGACCTGCCGATCATAAAAAAGATGAAAACAGGTCCATCAACGAACAACAGTGTTTTAAATGCCCTTATCAAAACAACAAAAAATGCCACACATTTTCAAATATTAAAGAGCATTATCTCTTACAGAGAGATCGCAAAACTATTAAATACTTATCTTGTCGGATTTGAGAAGCATATTACTCATGAAAGTCATAAGATACATACAACATTTTACCAATCGGTAACAGCGACAGGTAGGTTATCATCTGAAAACCCAAATCTTCAAAACATACCCATAAGAAGTGAAAAGGGCTCTATAATGAGAAAGATGTTCATCCCTTCAAAGGCAAATTATTCCCTTTTATCACTTGATTACAGTCAGATTGAACTCAGAGTTTTAGCTGTTATGACAAAAGACAAAAACCTTATGGATGGGTTTAAACAGGGGCTGGATATTCATATACATACGGCATCAAAGATATTATCCATTCCCATAGAAAAGGTTGGTAAAAAGGAACGATCAATTGGAAAAACAATAAATTACGCTGTTATCTATGGAATGAGTGCATACCATCTCTCGCAACGGATGGATATTTCAATGAATGAAGCACAAGCATTTATAGATACTTATTATAAAGAATATTCAGGTGTAAAAAAATTTAAAGAGGAGCTCATAGAAGAAGCTGAAAAAAAAGGTTATGTGGAAACATACTTTGGAAGACGGAGATACATTCCCGAACTTCTTTCAAGAGATAAAAATATCCAAAATTCGGGGATAAGAATTGCTGTAAATGCTCCTGTTCAAGGGACCGCAAGTGAGATCGTAAAACTTGCAATGATAAAGATCGAAGGAAAGCAATTTCCGATAGATATGTTGCTTCAAATACACGATGAACTAATATTTGAAGGTGAAACGGAACTTTTGGAAAAATACTCGTCCAGGATCGCAGAAATAATGGAAACCATTGTAAATTTTGGGGTAGATCTGAAGGTTGATTATAACATTGGAAAAAATTGGTTGGACATTCATTAATGAAAATACTTGTAACCGGGATCATTTCATCGGGAAAAACCACCTTTTCACAAATAATTGCCAATAAATTAAAATTTCCCACTTATTCTACTGATGATATTGCAAAAAGAGTGAGAATTAGGGAAAGAGTAAATAAACAACTAATAAAAAAACTGCGATTTGATCCTGAAATAAAACTTGACAGACAATTAAGAACGGCTCTTTGCGATGATAAGAAAAGAACAATTATAAACAAAATTATGCATCCGAAAATAAATAGAGAGTTACAGAAAATATTGAAACACAATAGAAATTGTATAATTGACAGTCCTATACCTAAAACAATGAAGATACTCAAATTTTTTGATATTACTATTTTGATCACTGCTTCCCAAAGGATCATATTTGAAAGGATGCAAAGGCTTAATTTTGACAAACAAACAAGAGATAAGTTATTTTTAATTCACGAACAAGAATTTAAAGGAATTCGTTTTGATTATGAAGTAATAAATGATGGAGTAAATAATCTTGAAAAAACTGCTGCTGCTATCTGCCATAATATTAACCGTAATTATTGAAGGATACTACTTCCCTTTTTACCCGAATAATTATATTTTTTCCGATGAATTGAATTATTTTGATGAGATCAATCTAAAATATCAACCACCGAGCGGGAAAAATATCTTTATTTCCGATGATTATTATCTTAATAAAGAGGAAAATCTACTTGAAAAGCCTGCAAATCTATTATTATTTAAACAATCTTACATACGCAGTAACAGAAATTACTTTTATTTGAATATTAATCTTTTAAGTGGTAAATATAACGATTTCGAGGAGATTAAAAATAAATCGATTAAGCTCCTCTATGGGTTAAAGATAAGGGAAAATATTCATTTCGGAGCAGAAGGTAATTGGTATGAGACAAGTAATGAAAATTTATTCGACTATAAAAATTCATTTTCAAGATATTTTCTTTTTTTAAATTACAGATATAAATTGTTCTCATTTACATTGAAATACTATCTGAACGGCAACAAAAAATTTAAAAATAATTTTGATACATTTTTTACTTTTAATTTATACAGGGATATTCTCGGATTTCGGTTTTATCTTGGCAGCAATCCTGATTTTTTAGGTATCAGAAGCTACATTAAAGATATATTCGGACCAATTCAGGAATTGAATTTTGCTGGAAATGTCATAGTAAAATATCCGCCTTATATAAAAATTTACTTTTTATATCACCAGATCTTTACAAAGAATTATGATTTTGAAGTAACAATGAGCATTCTTGATAAGACTTTTTTTCAATTTTATTGGAGTGATCAGATAGAAGCGAAAAGATTGATCTTCAAATTTCCTATTTATAAGAGCTATCACATTATATTCGGACCTGAATTTTATAATATTTATTACTTTAATTTTTCATTTATGGAAACTACCAAGCAGCATACTTTTATTATTACATTTAAACATACATTGAAAATTGATGTAAAAAGGAATTTCTCTCTATTTTTACGGTATATTTATTTTATTTAGATACGATACAATCAGCCGGTCTTATTAATTTCTCTTCTAATTTGAAACCCTTTCTAATAATTTTTAAAACGATTCCGGACTTGACACCTTTTTTCTCATCAACACCGATCGCATTGTGTATAGTATGATCAAACGGGACACCTTCCTTTTCAATAACTCCAATTCCTTCTTCTTTAAATACCTTTATAAATTCATTATAAACCATTTCTATTCCCTTTAATGTATTCTTATCCTTTATACTTAACATTGCATATTCAAAATGACTCAATGTATCTATAAATTTGATTAAAAATTTCCTTTTATCATTCATTAAGATCGTTGTTTGCTCTTTTTCCAAACGTTGTGATAGTCTATTCACTTCTTTTTTGCTTTCATTCTGAAATTTTGTCAATGCCTCTCTATTCCTTTTAAGCATATTTTTATAATTTTCGATTTCCTGCTGAGATTCCATATTTTTAAAAGCAATCTCCCGCAAAAGTTTTTGCATATATTTATCCTGCTTTTGTAGTTTATTCAATTTGTTGTAAAAATATTTAGTTCTCATATCCTTATTCATTATATCCTCCAATTATTAAATTTCGCTGTAAGTAGATTTGAGATGATCTTGGAAAAGTTCTTCATAAAATCTATATTAAAATCATACGCCATTGTCTTTGGTCCCAAAATGCCAAAAAGTCCCGTTATCTCATTATTGATCTTAAATGGAGAGGTAATAATACTTACATCCTCAAATTTTTTATCACCCGTTTCTTTCCCGATAAAAACATTTGTATTATCAATTTTAGAGACCCTTGCTATTAAGTTCTTTATCCTATCTTCAAGCGGTATATTGCATATCTCTTTTTTGTTTGATGATATTTCAATATGGACACTTTCAAATTCCGAAATAACTCCTTTAAGTTTCATTAGGATATTTGAAGCCATATCGCTATAATTAGTAAGTTCTCTCTTTGAATTATTAATTACATCTCCCAATTCCTTTTTAAATTCCGATAATGTTTTTCCCTCAATAAACTCATTTATAAAATTTTCCGTCATCTTCAAATTTTTATGATTGATCTGAATGTCATTAATATAAAATATTCTGTCAAGAACAAGTCCACTTGATAAAAAGAGAAGAGTTAAAATCCGACTCTGTCCGATCTGATTAAAATGAATCGATCTAAATCGCTGTTCGTTTATTGTTATACCAAAAGAGAATGACATTTCATTGGTAAATTTTGACATTAATTTTGACGCAATAAAAAGTATATTATCAAGATCAACTATTCTATTTTTCAGTTCATTTCTTAAATTTTTTAGTTCAATCTCAATGTATTGATTGATGTGTATAAGATGATTTACATACACTCTAAAAGCAGAATCCGTCGGTATACGCCCACCGGAAGTATACGGCTTATACAAAAAGCCTTTCCTTTCAAGTATATAAAACATATTTCGTAATGTAGCGGATGAGCAATCAAGATGATATCTTGATTTTAAATATTTGGAACTTATCGGTTTTTTTGTATCACAGTATTCTTTTACAAGCAATTGTAAAATAAACAGTTCTCTTTTATTAAGTTGATTTTTCACTATCTTGCCGGTCATAATAGTATTGTATAATATTTTCAAAATTTTTCAAGTTTTAGCTTTTTGTCTATTGTTACTAAATGAAAATGTTAAACTTTTCAAAATTATTTTGAAATTATTGCAATATCTTTTCATCTCCGTTTCAGATTTTCAAAAATATTTGACCATAAATATCCGTTGCTAAAATTCAATAACTCACTTCGTCCAAACAAATTGTAATTTTTCCTACGGAACGCAACTACTATTTATTAAATCTTCAAATGTCGTTAGAAAAGACATTTACAATATTTTTTTAAAGGAATAAAAAATTAACATTTTGACTTTGGAATAAAAAATGAAAAAATAGTCTTGACAAATTGTTTTTAAATTGTTATAATTCAACTTATGCGGGTGTAGCTCAGTGGTAGAGCCTCACGTTGCCAACGTGATTGTCACCGGTTCAAATCCGGCCACCCGCTCTTGGCGGGATAGCTCAGACGGTAGAGCAGAGGACTGAAAATCCTTGTGTCGTTGGTTCAATTCCAACTCCCGCCATATTTTGGGGCGATTAGCTCAGCTTGGTTAGAGTACTACGTTGACATCGTAGGGGTCACTGGTTCGAGTCCAGTATCGCCCACCATTCAGGCGGCATAGCCAAGTGGTAAGGCAGCGGTCTGCAAAATCGCTATTCACCCGTTCAAATCGGGTTGCCGCCTTTTGTATGCCGGGATGGCGAAATTGGCAGACGCAAGGGACTTAAAATCCCTCGGGGCTTTGGCTCCGTGTCGGTTCAAGTCCGACTCCCGGCACTTTTTAAAAAATGAGAAAAAATTTAATTCTCCTTATTGCTGCTGTTATCCTTCTTTTTATTTTTATGCAAGTTTGTACATTTAAAGATTTTTGTTCTTATCATTTAAATATATGGTTATTCCTTTTTGTTTTTATCTGCTACATCATTTCGGGAGTACTTCAATTTCCCCTTGCGAAAAAGGTTAATTTTTCTATGATACCATATTTTATCATGCTTTCTTTTCTTTCTTTCGGTCCATTTTATACATTGATAATGGTTATTCCGGGAACATTTTTTTATAAAAATCTACACTATTCTCTCCTCAAGCGAGAAAAACTTCCTCCTAATATACCGAACATTAGAGCATCAATCTGGACAACATTGCTAACACGCTCAATAGAGGTTCTGTTGATCGGAATATTAATTTTAAAATTTATACGGACAAAGTGTGGGAATTACCCTAATAAGGAACTCACTTGTGCCATTGTTACTGTTGTTTCTTTTTCTGTATTGGATATGTTCCTTCTTGCTTTTAATAGATTTGGGTTGATTAGATTTTTGGATTTTTTCAGGATTTTTTTTATTTCAATGATTGCATGGCTTATAAGTGGATATCTTGCATACCAATCGTTTTCGCTGGAAAAACAAAATGGCTATGTTTTTTTCATTTTTATTTCACTAATGGTAATTATCATTAATTGGACTCTTTTTAAAATCTTATTTCGGAAACGCCAACAAAAACAAACTTGACTTATAATCTAAAATAAGTTATAATTAAAATAATTATATAAGGGGGTTGTTATGAACGACGAATTAGAAAGCCTTCTCAAGCTTGTAAAGAATAATCCATCACCTAAAAATTACCTAAAACTTGTCAATTATTACAAGAAAGATGAAGATTATGAAAGTGCCGTACATTATTTGGATGAATGCTTGGGAGATTTCCCGGGCGATCTAAAAACATCTCTTTCAAAAGGAAAGCTTCTAATTGAGATGAAAAATTATGATGCTGCAAAAGAAATTTTTAAAAAAATTATTTCAAAGAAACCAACCCACTACATGGCTAATCAACAGATCGCTACAATTTATAAGAAACAAGATGATTTTGCAAATGCATTAAAGCATTATCAAATAATATCTGATGAAAATCCCGATGATGAACTTGTTGAAGAAGAGATAAAGGAATTAAAAGAAAAAATGGGGACAAACAATGGGAAAAAGGTGGAGATTTACACCATTGCAAATGCCAAAATTTATCAAGAAAAAGGAGATTATGATAAGGCAAAGGAAATTTGCAACAAAATCCTTGAAAATGATCCTGATAATGAAGAAGCTAAGGAATTTATAAGTGCAATGGAAGAACCGAACAAAACAAATGAAAATGAACCAAAAAAAGATATTGAAGATAAATTTGCAGATCTTTTTGAAGAGGAATCGGATAAAGAAATAAAGAATATGGAAAAAGATATATCAGAAACCTCAGAAGAAGTAAATTTTGGCGATATTTTTGGTGAAGAAGAATCAGAAGAGGGTTCAACAGAAGCTGATGATGAAGATTTTGGGGATTTATTCGGTAATGAAGAAAAAAGTGAAGAAACCGAAGCATATAAAGATATTTTCGGTGAAGAAAAAAAAGAAACCTCAGCAGAAGGTGATATTCAGGATATTTTCGGTGAAGAAGCAGAAGAAAAAACAGTGAATAGTGAACAGTTAATAGTGAATAGTGAAGAAAAAGAAACCTCAGAGGAAGCAGAGGAAGAGGAAGCGGAAGAGCCGGAAACTGCAAAGGAAGAGGAAGAAACCGTAGAAGAAAAAAAGGAAGAACCGGAAACTGAAGAGGAAGAAGAAGAGGAAGAAGAAGTAACCACAGAGGAAGAAGAAGAAGAAAAAGAA
>JAUXGM010000188.1 GCA_030622125.1 bacterium
GTCAATTGTTTTCGGTAATGTCCCTCTTTTGTTAGTAACGGAGATTAATATTGTTTTTCACTAACCTCAAACCCCAAACTCTAAATGGGTCGTTCACGAACGACCCCTACATTTTTTTTCTTTACCTATCAACTTATCAACCCCTCAACGGGTAAACACACAGGACTACCCCCTACGGCTTTTACCATTTATTCAATCTTCGCCTCAAATCCGTTATTATCTTTAAATTCAATCATCTCTCCGAATTCATCAACCAAAAGTGAAATATCAAGTTCCGGTATGTAACAATCATATACTACCAATTGACCTTTTTTATAGGGAATCTTTTTCATTTTTCCAAGCTGCAATGTTACCTCTTTTTTTTCTGAGGTATATTTTT
Organism: bacterium; assembly: GCA_030622125.1. Classification (GTDB taxonomy): domain Bacteria; phylum AUK180; class AUK180; order AUK180; family AUK180; genus JAUXGM01. The sequence goes on from JAUXGM010000188.1 coordinate 380, forward strand.
TTTCATCCCTAAAATCCTTCCTGTAATCGAATTTTACTCCATCATCAATATAAAAAAGTGAAAGTGGTATTTCTATATCTTCTCCGATCTCATTTTTTGTAAACATAAAGGCATAGTAAAGCATTACGAACCAGGTTATCATCTCCCGTTTTTCTATAAAAAAGGTCTTTTCACTATTAAATGGTTTACTTTTTTCTCCTCTGATAAAAATTTTTCCTTTTTCTTTTGAACAATCAAATTTAGACCTTTGGGGATTCTTCCAATACTTCTCAAAATTATCTTTGAATTCGTATCCGACAAATTCCGAAGAAAGTAGAAAAGTAAATTCACCTTCCTTTTTATATCTATCCCTTATTCCAAAGCGATTCAAATTGTAATAGGAATTTATACCAATTGTTTTTCTATGTTTTTCTCTCTCTTCTCTTTCCGTTGATACCCTGTAATCCTGAACGCCTATAAAAAAATGATCAAACTTTAAAACATATTTGATTTTTTTATTCTCATACCAGAAGGAATTTTGCTTTGCTCGGACTGTGATCGGTGGTAGGGTAAAAACTTTTCTTTTTTCCTTTTTTTTACATTCCGGACTAATAAAGGTTACAATCAAGAGCCCCCCAATAAGGTAAAATTTTAAAATACGGTTGATCATCTTATTCTTCATTTTCTTTATTTGCAAGTTCGGCACATCTTATGGTATCTTTTAGAAAAATAGTCTTGCTTTTTTTCAGATTAAAACAATTAGTACTGTAAGTTTTAAGCCTTTTTGCTGCTATTTCTTTGTATTTTTTCGGAATAATCGGACTATATAACATTGATATTAATATTGCATATCCATGGTAGTTAGTTTTGTAACCGAAGTCAGGCTTAACACGATCACGTGGATCCTCAATACAAGTCGGCATAACTGAATATGTATTATTTCCTTTTAGGTTTTCAATATGACAAGAATCGGCACGTGCTATTGCGATTTCACAAAGTGTATTAATATCTTTAGGTGGATATTTTGAAATAATTTCATTAATTTGTATAAAAGTCCCGAATGTAAAGCCCAGAGTAAGACACGCTTTTACGTACAGCAACTGATTTACAGGATTTGCAGGTTCAATGTAGATAAGTTCTTCACTGAGATGATATGCTTTTACTCTATTTGTATAACTTTCGTCCTTTTGTTTAGCAGTTTCAAGATGAGAGATATAATCATTTATCAGTTTCTTTTTATACCAGGTAAAGCCTTCATTCAATCGCATCATATTCTGAAGATACTCGGCAACGATATAGACCCTGTTTTCTTTATCCTTGATAAATTTCATTACCTCGGAAAAATATTTATCCGCCCCTTCATAATCTCTTTTTAGTACTGCAACCTGTCCTTCGTATAAAAGAACAAATTCTTTTTGTACTTTTCCACATTTGATTATTTTTTCTATCCCCGATAAATTACCATTTCTGAAATATTCTATCAACCGGAATTCTATATCGCTGCCTTCTGAATAGATACTTATTCCCGATATTAAAAAAATAAGGAAAAATAAGTATATTTTTCGCACCTGATTAATTTACCATATTCTCTGGAAAGCATCATAGTAGCAATCATAGTACTCGTAAGTGTTACCCTCCTTGTCCATACCAGTGTAAGCTCCTGTACAAATCATCTTAAAAGGACTAACAGGGCTGGATTGCCAAACATCTTCCATTCCGGGTGGCACCATATTAGAAGAAACATATATATGATTATTGCTCTCAACTCCATAGATAACTGTTTCAATAATACTACCTGCTGATGCTCTGTATTCTTCTAAAACCCATTTTTCTACCTTATCCAATAGATCATTGTTCAATTTATTTAGTGCTGCTTTTTTCTTTCCTTCATCAATCAGGTTTGCCGCAACCCTTAATTTAGCTATAAAGGCACTCTTTACTTCGGAATTGAAAAAATAATTTTCTTCCGAATCTTCAATACTATCAGCTGTCCATACCAAAAGATCTTGAACTCCAGGATTAAGTAGCACAAAATCATCTGTATCAATATCTAATACCTCAGGATTGCAAGAGCAAGTAAGATATTTGAATTCATATCCCTCACAACAATTACAATCTTCATCTGTTGTATTTTCCATAGTTGACATTACCTGATTTGTATCAGGCGTTGTCTGCATATCTGCGGATTTTGAGCAACCCGCATAAACCAATCCAATAATTGCAATCAAAACTATCGCAATTATTGAAACATTTTTTTTATTTTTAAGCATAATAGCCTCCATAAATTTTTAATTGAAAAAAAGTAAGTAATGGAGGTTCGCTACAATGGTCCGTCATATATTATTTTGCTGTGCTTTGTCTTTAATAAAATGACAAAACAAA
>JAUXGM010000101.1 GCA_030622125.1 bacterium
TAGGAGAAAATTAATTTTCTAATAAGGAAATCCAGTTGCCTGTCTGCGTGCTGTCGCACAGCACAGGCAGGCAAACTCCGTAAACATCATTATTGCAATATTTAATTCCGTACAATCCGTGGTTAAAGAAATCTTATTTCGCAAAAAACTAACGAATATAAATTCTTGATTTAAAAATAAATTTTTGCTATACTATTTATATAGAAAAGGAGATAACTATGAATAGTAAAAATCTGCAGAAAAAAAAGAAAATGCTTGAAGCGATGATGAGCTTTCTTCCTGACCAGATCATCAATGCCAAATTGAGTGACAAAAAGATTAAACCTTATGAAATCTCGAATTGTGTAATACTATACATGGATATTTCAGGTTTTACTTCAATGAGCGAACTACTTGCCGCAATGGGAAAAGAAGGTGCGGAGAAACTAACTACCATCATCAATTCCTTTTTTAGGCAATTGATCCGAATCATTGTTAGCAATAAGGGAGACATATATCGATTCGGCGGCGATGCAATAATTGCATTATTTGATGGTGAAGAAGTCAAGCGAGCTGTAATTGCCGCCGATGAAGCCATTAATTTTGTTAATCAATTTGGAAGTGTTGAGATAGCAGAAAAAACAAGTAAAATAAAGGTACATATTGGTATTGCAAAGGGGAATATTTTTTTTAAGGACCTAAGAACAGATTTTTTAGTTGCGGGTAAACTCGGAAACAGGGTGATGAAATTGGTGGATATTGCAAAACCGGGAGAAATTATTCTAAACTCTGAAGCGAGAAAAAATGTGAAAGGAGTTGATTTCAAAAATGTTGAAAGGGATGCCTGGAAATATGAAAAAATAACGGATAATAAAGTCTTAAAAAAAGAGGTTACTGAAAAGTTGCAAGCTGAAACGATCGGTTCTGTGGAAAAAAATATATTAAAATTAAAAAATTACCTTCCCGAGTGGGTTAATAATAGAATGAAATTAAGAACTTCATTTGGCAGTAGAGATGGAGAGCACAGAAAAATGTCATTATTATTCATACATTTTTCTGATATTCCTTATGAGAAAGAACCGTTAAGATCCTCTAAAATTGTAGAAAAGATATACAAAAATACAAAGGAATTGTTCGATAGCTATGGCGGTTGGTTGAGTAAGATAGATATTTATATTGACAGTATAAGAATACTTGGGGTATTCGGATTTCCAAGATCTTATGAAAATGATGAACAGAGAGCGGTTTTATTAGCTCGTGATCTATTAAACAATCGTGAACTAAAGGATATCAATATGCGAATAGGGATCAACTACGGATATACATTTGGAACCCCGGTTGGATCAAGATTAAGAAGAGAATATACGGTAATGGGAGATGCGGTTAATCTTGCTGCAAGGATTGCGGCGAAAACGGAGAACAGATCTATCTTTGTAACAGAAGCAATGTATAATAAAACCGCCGATTTTTTTAAATATAAACAATTAAGAGCAAGGTCTTTCAAGGGAAAAAGAAAGAAAATATATCTCTATAAATTTATTGAAGAAAAAAAGAGCAGTGCTACTGTTATATCAAAATGGCTTTCCGAAAGTGAAAAACTTATCGGAAGAAAAAATGCGATTAGTAAATTCAAAGAGAAAATGGCACTTGTAAAGAAAAGTAAGGGACAGATCATAGGACTCGAAGCAGAAGCGGGAATAGGAAAATCCCGGCTTGTTCAAGAATTTGAGAAAGAACTTATTGCTAACAGATACAGTGTATTTAACGGGAATTGTATTTCTTACGGAAGTGCTCTTTCTTATCATCCCTGGTTGAGCATTCTAAAGGATTTTTTTCAAATCACTCCGGATGACTCAATTGAAATAAGAAAAAATAAAATTAGGGAAACCGTCAAAAAAGTTGATCCCAAACTGATAGATTGGCTTCCCGTTATCGGTGAGGTTATGGGAATAAAATTCCGTGAAACAAGTTTAACAAAATTCCTTGATGCAAAGATCCGTAAACAAAGATTTTTTGATATTGTATTTGACTTTCTTAAATATGTCGCTGCTAAAAAACCTATATGTATCATAATAGAAGACCTGCACTGGATAGATACCGTTTCATTGGAACTTGTAAATTATATCGGGAGAAATCTTTATGATAAAAAGATACTATTTTTGTTTGCATTTAGACCGATAAAAGAAAAGATAGAGTTTATGGAAAAAGATTTTTGGACACATATTTTGTTAAAAGAACTTAGTCAAAATGAAACTGTTGAGCTTGTCAAAAACCTTTTGAATATTAAAGCAATGCCTGAAAAAGTAAGAAAACTGATCGTAAACCGTTCACAGGGAAACCCTTTTTATGTAGAAGAGATCGTTAAATCACTTATTGAGCAAAGTTTTATTGTAGAAGAGAAAACCGGCTGGAAATTTAGCGGAGATATTAGTAAATTAAATATACCCGATACGGTTGAAGGGGTAATTTTAAGTAGAATTGATAGATTGACTATGCCTGAAAGAGATATTATTCAAACGGCGTCTGTTATCGGCAGAGAATTTGATGACTTTGTAATATATGGAATATACCCGAATAAAGAGATGCTTAAAAGTGTATTAAATAATCTGAAAAAATTAGATCTTATCAAAGTTGAAAAAACAAAAAAAGAAAAAAGGTACTTTTTCAAACACATCCTTACACAAGAGGCTGCCTATAATACCATTTCTTTTTCCAAGAAACAAGAGATCCATTTTTCCACTGGAAATTTTATAGAAAAGGAATTGAAAGAGAGAAGAGAGGAATTCCTTGGATTACTTTCATACCATTTTTATAAAGCAAACGATTATGATAAATCATTACTTTATTCGGTTGAGGCGGGTGAAAGAGCAAAAAAAGTCTATGCAAATGAAGAGGCAATTGAATTTTTTACAAGAGCAATTGATTCCTACCATGAATTGGAGAAATTTGAAAAAAGGACTAAGAAATAAAAACGAATAAAAAGAAAACCAAAATCAGGAATATGAAAGGATTAACTTATGTTTCAACATTTTTTAAATGGAGGAAATATGGAAGAATATGAGGTAAGAACGGTAAATATTTTTAAGGTATTGTCAAATCCTGTAAGGTATAAGATATTGAAACTTTTAGGTGAATTTAATGAAATAACACCGGGAAAATTGAGCAAGATGTTAGGCAGGGACTTTGGAAGAATATCATCACATTTAAAGATAATGAAAGATGCGAAATTGGTTCGACATAGAACGGAAAGAGGAAGGGTTTACTATAAAATAAAGAAGTTGGATATTTTGGCAGTAATAGAACGGGTTGAGGATATGGAGAGAAGATAATTTTATATGAGTTGTTACGGATTTACGCAATTGCGCAAATCCGCAAATGGAGAGAAGTGGATTGAGATGAAATGTGAAAATTGTGGATTTGAAAATCCTGATGGGAACAAATTTTGTGAGAGTTGTGGAGCAAGATTAGAACTAATTTGTCCGAAATGTGGTCATTCAAATAGTCCAGATGCAAAATTTTGTGGCAGTTGTGGTGTAAAACTACAAGAAGGAAAACCGCAATCAGTTGAGAAATTTACTATTAAGAAAGGTGGCAAGGGAGTTGCAATATCTCTTAATAGAGTAAAATACGAAGTGCCTGCAATGCCTGAAGAGCTAACAAGGAAGGTAGAATCGGTTGCAGAAAAGTTGAGGGGCTCAAGAAGAAATGTTGCGATAATATTTGCAGATGTTTCGGGCTTTACAGCAATGAGCGAGAAGCTTGATCCGGAAGAAGTAACAGAAAAGATGAATGCAGTATTCAATTGCTTGTCCAAAATCATTTACAGTTATGAAGGTTATATAGATAAATTTATTGGTGATTGTGTAATGGCATTATTTGGTGCGCCTATTGCTCATGAAAATGACCCGTTAAGATCAGTTCTCTGTGCAATTGATATGATGGCGGCGATGAAGGAATTTGAGGAATTGGGGTTATCAATTGGGATAAATTATGGTAAGGTTGTAGCAGGTGGAGTTGGCTCTGACCAGAAAATAGAATATACGGTTATGGGGGATACAGTTAATCTGGCACAGCGATTGGAAACTGCTGCCGATAAGGGTGAAATCTTTGTCAATGAAACGATATACAATGAAACGAAATCGGAGATAGAATATAAGGAACTAAAATCAATCAAGGTGAAAGGTAAAAAGAAGTTAGTAACTCCGTATGTGCCTATTTTTATAAAATCAAGATATGTAATGCGCAGAATTACTGAGATTCCAATGGTTGGCAGAGCAAAGGAGTTAAAAACACTAATTGATATATTTAATCAGGTAAGATCGGGAAAGGGACAGGTAGTTTCAATTTTGGGTGATGCTGGCATTGGTAAGTCAAAATTAGTTTATGAATTTCGGATACGAATAACACAAATGGAAACAGAGAATAGAAAATTGAGATTGGGAAAACCAATTTGGTTGAAGGGAAGAAGCATAGACTATTTAAAAGATTCTGATTACTGGTCTTTGAAGCAGATATTGCGACAATTGATAGGATTTGATGAGACAGATTCAAAAGAAGAAACCGGTAATACGATAGAGAAATTTATAAGATCATTTAATGATGAATCACTTCAACAAATAATACCGCTCTTAAAATATCTTTTCTCATCACAGATGAGCGAAAAAGAAATTCAGATAGTTGAAAAGATGAAGGCGGACGAGAGATCACTAATATTAAACAGATTATTAGGTTTATTGTTCAAAAAAGTATCAAAGAACAAGGCGGTTATTATGGTGTTTGAAGACCTTCACTGGGTAGATACATCAACATTAAGTTTCATCAAGAATTTCATAAAAGAAATTGAGAATTCCAATGTAATGATGGCATTGATATTTAGACCTGAACTTACAGAAAATAAAAGTTACATTTCTGAATTTTCTCATTCCAATCAAATTAAATTAAATCCTTTAACAAAATCCCAAAGTAACAAACTCATTCAAAAAATTATAGTATCCGATACGGTTGATATCTCTTTAAAAGGATTAATTTTTGAACGAAGCAATGGCAATCCTTTTTATATTGAACAATTGGTAGAACTTCTTTTAAATGAAAAGATGATAGATCTTGATAATAATAAAGCCAAGTTAAAATCAGGTAATTTTGATAGGATACCCGTTAAATTAAATGAACTGATTCTTGCAAAGGTTGATAAATTAGACAAAGATATTAAACAAATAGTTCTTGTGGCATCAGTTATAGGCAGGGAATTTTCAACAAGGGTTTTAGAAACCATTATTGAGATCGGTGCCGAATTACGAACTGCACTTAAAATAGTAGAAAAAAAGAACCTAATTTATAAGATTACAAGGGATATTGAGGAATCTCTTAAAGGTGCAGATAGATATAAGTTTAAAAATATAATTATTAGGAATACGATATATGATTCAATCTTAAAGGCGGAACGAAAAAGATATCATAAACAGGTTGGCGAGACAATAGAACAAATACATAAAGATAATCTTGACAATTATCTTGATATCTTGATCTATCATTTCAGAAAAGGTGAAGATAGAGACAGGTTATTAAAATACCTACAAATGTTGGGTGAAAAACAAGATAAAGCAGGAGATTATAAAAAAGCAGAGCAATTATATGAAGAATGGATTATTAGCAGAGCACCGGAGCACCAGGGCATCAGAGCACAAGTTAAATATATAGAAATAAACATAAAGTTAGCAGGAGTAAAAGATTCATTAGCAAAGTATGATGAGGGACTTGAAATACTTGACAGAATAGAAGATAAGGAAGAGGAACAGATGAAGGGCGAATTGTTAGCCCGACTATTTTTGCAAAGAGGTGGGATCTTACAATCTAAGGGAGAATATGATAGGGCGCTCAATTTTGCGAAAGAGGCGGAAAATGTCTTGAAAGATATAATTGCCCCGTTAGATAGTATATCATTAGATAGTAAACATCTAACAGCACTTATTGGAGACTGCTACAACAACATTGGAGGAGTATATTATTACAAAGGCAATTATGATAATGCACTAAAATATTATAATAAATCACTAAATATGCGATTGAAAACACTTGGAGATGAACATCCTGATGTAGCAGCAAGTTTCAACAACATTGGGCTTGTGTATCATAAAAAAGGTGATTATGACAATGCATTGAAATATTATCAGAAAACATTAAAGATAGAATTAAAGACACTTGGAGATGAACATCCTGATGTAGCAGCAAGTTACAACACTATTGGGCTTGTGTGTCGTGAAAAAGGTAATTATGATAATGCACTAAAATATTATAATAAATCATTAAATATACGATTGAAGACACTCGGATATGAACATCCCGATGTAGGAATGAGTTATAACAATATTGGGATTGTGTATGATTACAAAGGTAATTATGATAGTGCTCTAAGATATCATAATAAATCACTAAATATCTGGCTGAAAATACTTGGAGATGAACATCCTTTGGTGGGATCGAGTTACAACAACATCGGGGCTATATATCGCAACAAAGCTGACTATGATAGTGCATTAAAATACTATAATAAATCAATGGATATATTGTTGAAGATATATGGAGATGAACATCCTAATGTAGCAACAAATTACAACAACATTGGGGATGTGTATTGTGAAAAAGGCGATTATGACAGTGCACTAAAATATTATAATAAATCTCTAAATATATTGTTGAAGGCACTTGGAGATGAACATCCTTCGGTGGGATTGATTTACAACAATATTGGGGATGTGTATTGTGAAAAAGGCGATTATGACAGCGCACTAAAATATTATAACAAATCAATGGGTATCTGGTCTAAGACACTTGGAAATAAACATCTTTATATAGCATATTCATATATGGGTTTGGGTGATGTTTGTCTTAATACAAATAAGTATAAACAGGCACTCGAATGGTTTAAAAAAGCACTTGAAATTCATCTTGAAAAGTTAGGAATGGCACATCCCGAAACCGCAGAGACAAAATTCAAAATGGCGAAAACACTTATAAAAAGTTCCACCCATGAGATGAGTTTAAATGTGGTATTAAGGTATTTAAAAGAAGCAATAAAAGTTGGCAAGAAAAACAAATCCAAATGGTTAACAGAAGCAATAAACTTATTGAAAGAGATAGGAAAGTGAATAGTGAAGAGTGAAGAAAGAAATACAAATGAACAACGAACAATGAACAATGAACAATTAAAAGAAAATACTGGATTTTTCACCCGTAAAGGGTTCAGAATGACGAGAAATAGGGGTCCAGAATGACGGAATATAGTGAAAAATGAATAATGAAGAATGGAAAACAAGTGAAAAACTAAAAGTAAAAAATGAATAACGAAAAGAAAAAAAAAGAACTTTTAATCAAAGCTTATCGAGGTAGAGCAGATGTATATAAATTTATTGGCGAATATGATAAAGGTATTAGGGATTATAATTGGATATTATTGAGGTGTAAAAAAGAGATAGAAGATCCAATTATAGAGGTAAAAGTGCTGGTTAATAAAGCAGGGATTTTCAGGAATCAGGGCAGCTACGATGAGGCTTTGAAATTACTTTCAACTGCCAGATATGCACTGGAGACGACAAAGAGCCCCGGTGCGATTTATCGCACTATAAAGATTGAACAGGCAAAGATTTTATCGGAAGAATGCTGGATTCTTCGTGTTCTGGGTGAGCAGGACAAATCTAAAAACGCCGGAGAAAAGGCGATAGAGATATTGAAGAATATACCCCTGTCTGTGGAAAAAGCCGTCCAGCAGTCCGAATCAAATGTTCGAAATAATCTGGCTGCATTAGCATGGAGTCAGGGGGATTATACCCGGGCTATTGAACTATGGAAGATAAATCTGCAACTTGCTGAAGAGTTGGGTGATAAACGTGGTATAGCCACCGCAGCCGGTAATGTAGGGCTTGTTTATGCTGCTAAAGGTGAATATGATGATGCACTGAAATACTATGAGAAACTACTTAAAATCA
>JAUXGM010000072.1 GCA_030622125.1 bacterium
AAGTAGTCTAATACCTTCTCTTGTAAAATGCATTATATTACCTACTTCTTCCAATGTTTTAAATCCGCTTCCGTCAAGTCCGAATCTTAATATTATCGCTTGTTTATATTCTTTTTTTAAGCCATCTAATAATAATTTTATCCCATCCAACTGTTCTTTTTTTTCATTATCTACATAAAAAGATGAAAAGGAATTTAAATTTAAATAATTTATGAAATCTTCACTGTCTTCATTAAATTTATAAGAAAGTGAGTATTCTCCTGTAACTACATTAAATGTTTGAAGAAATTCTTCATTGCTGATATTAAAATGTTCCGCCATTTCAACCGCTGTTGGTTTTCTTTTATTTTTTAAATAAAATTTTCTTATATAACTAAAAACCTTTATCTTAAAATTTATTATATGAATAGGAATCTTAACAATGTACTTGTTCTTGTTAATAAAAGCCTCTATATAGCTTTTTATCCAAAAATATGCATAAGTAGAGAACTTATTTTTGCTATCGGGTTCAAAATAATCAATTGATTTTAAAAGTCCCAATATTCCTTCGGATATAATATCTAATTTACTAACGCCGGTGTATTTGAAATATTTTTTAGCAATAGCAATTACCAATCTCTGATTGTGAAGAATAAGTTTTTTTCTTTGTTCGGCATCTTTTGTTCTTTTATATAATTGAAAATTTTCATATTCTTCCTCGGCAGTGAATGGTTCATAATCTTTTATTGAATCAAAAAAAATCTTTAATAATCTATCTTCAATATTCACAAAATTCCTATGGTAAAAAAAGCAAGGGATTCAAGGCGATTTTATTTTTTCTCACCTCAAAATGCAAGATATCTCCCGAAGTATCAGCAATGATCTCTCCTGTTTTTACATTTTCCTCTTTTTTTACCCTTATATTTTTACAGGGATAATAAAATACAAAATAACTATTATCAAGATGTATTCCTATCATCATACCGATTCCTTTTAAAAAATCTATATATTCAACCTTTCCGCTTTTAACTGTGACAATCTCCCTTGATTTAACTTTTAGATCTATTCCGTTGTTATTTGTAAAAACACCTAATTCCTTATTGTATATTTTACCGTATTTCTTAATAATATCCCTTCTGTCATGATTTTTGAGGGGCCAGGACTTCAAAAAAGTATGGCCATTAGAAATATCTGGTTCATCTTTTAAAATATTGCTCTTTTTTTTATCTTTTTTCTTTAAGAGAGGAATTCTTAATGTCTGTCCTGCATAAATAGTTCTATTATCAAAAATGTTATTTTCGTATGCAATTCTCTCGATAGAAATCCCATAATTCTTGCTAATTCTATATAATGTTTCACCTTTTTTTACGGTATGACAAAAAATTTTATTTTTTACTCTGATTTTATTTTTCTTCTTTTGTGAAGAGTTCTTTTTTATTGATCCTGGAACAGTGGTAGATTCTTTATTGATAACAGTTCTTCCTATGAATTGACAGGAAGAAAACAATAGTAAGGTAAGACCAACCGCTACCCACCTCACTTTATTTCTTTTTTTTGTCAAAGATTCTTTCTATTTCGGTAATTGCTTCCTGAGGTTCATTGACTTTTATTACTTTATCATCAACATCCCATGAATTCATACTTATTACGGTTTTATTTATTTTTAAAGCCATTGCAAGTTCAGAAAGAGTTCCCAGTCCACCGCCTATCGCTACAATTATGTCGGCTGTTCTTACTATAATTGCATTTCTTGCTTGCTGCATACCGGTTACGATCGGAATGTCTACATATTTATTTGCTGCTTTTTTCTCTCCCCCTGGAAGAATGCCAATTGTTATTCCTTCCTTTTTCTTTGCACCTTTTGATGCCGCAGTCATAACTCCACCCAAGCCGCCGGTAACAAGTAACCAGCCTTTTTCCGCAACTTTTTCCCCAAATTCTTCTGCTATCTCTTCGTATTCTTTTAAGGGAATGCTGTTTCCAATAACACCAATGATCTTCGTCATACTAAACTCCATAAATGGTCGGAGTGACTGGAATTGAACCAGCGGCCTCTCGGTCCCGAACCGAGCGCGCTACCAGCTGCGCTACACCCCGACTTTTTTTAAAAAAATGCCCGTATTTTTTATTATACCAATATCTAATAAATATGTCAATAAACTGACTAATATTCCAGCAATCAAAACACCAAGAAGAATAAATATTATGGATTTTCCTCTTGATAGTTTTAAAAAAAATGCAATTAATGCCCCTGTCCAGGCACCACTACCCGGAAGTGGTATTGATACAAATAACATTAAACCAATAAATTCAAGTTCATCTACTAATTTTGATTTTTTTAATGCATGTCGCCTCAATTTTTCAATTATATTATTTCCATTTTTTAAATTTTCAAGCCATTTGTTGATAGGACTGAGAAGATATACAAGCGGAACAACTATCAATGAATTGGAAATTACAGAAATATAAAAGGATTTTAGGATTGAAAAATTAAATGCAAAATGTGCTACGGGAATACCGCCTCTTAGCTCAAAGATCGGAAGTACAGAAATAATTGCGACAATCATCTCTCTTGAAAAACCATGACTTGACAAAAAATGAATAATTTTTTCCATCGACTACTTTTTTTTAGGTATAAGTTCTTCCTTGCCTCTATTAAATACAAGTAGTTTGTAAAGTTCCACCTTTTTACCCATTTCAAATATCGCAATTCGGATCGTGCCTTTTTTATCCTCAAAATACATTGCAAGATAACCGGTATTCATCACCATTTCAGAATTTACCAATGTCCCCCAATTTTTTGGAATTTTCGGCATAACTGCTCCGGTATTTTTGAGAGCATCTTTACTTTGTTTTTGTTTTTCTTCTTGTTCTTTCTCGTCTTGGGAGACAACGGAAGGATGTTCTGCTTGTTTGCTACCCTCTGTTTTTGGAATAGTTTCCGGTGTGGTTTGATCTTTTAATTCAATGGAAGGTGGTTTTTTTATTGTACCTGTCGTTGTATCTGCACCATAAAGATAAGGTATTACCAAAGCAATAATAATAAATATTGCCAACTTACTTTTCATTTTGCCTCCTTGCAATAATTAATCCCAATAAAATGGAATTAAATTTTGTCTTTGCATCATCTGCCCGTGAAAGTAATACAATAGGAACCATTGCACCTATTATAATACCGCCTGAGCGTGCTTTTGTAAAATATTGGATCGCTTTGGACATCATATTTCCCGCTTCAACACTTGGAACAAGCCATATATCGGAGTTTCCCGATACCTTACTTTTAATTTCCTTATGTGAAGCGGATTTTTTGGAAATTGCAACATCAATTCCAAAAGGCCCTTCTACAATAATGTCCCGTCTTGATATTATATTTTTCTTTATTTTATCAAAATCAACCGTTGAGGGAATATTTTGAGTTATCTTTTCGGAAGCGGATATCATTGCGATCTTTATTTTTTTTATACCAAAACTTTTGGCAACTTCGATTCCGTTTTCCAGTATTTCAATTTTTTGTTCGTAACTTGGAAAAGGAATCAGTCCGCCATCGGTTACAATTGTAAATTTCCTTGAAAAGGGATTTTCAAAAACAAAGGAATGACTCAATAATTTTCCTTTTTTTAAGCCTGCTGTTGATGATAGGACTCCTTCCATAAAGGTTGGTGTTGCAATTAATCCTTTCATCAGGATTGTTCCTTCACCACTCTTTATAGTATCAATGCTCTTTTTTACAATCTCAACAACTTCCACTGCATTTATTACTTTGAATATTTTAGGTGCAATTCCTTCCTTTTTTAGTATTGTTCTTATTTTTTTCTCATCACCAACCAATATTCCCCGACAAAGTCCCTTTTTAACTGCCTTTGATATTCCAATAAGAGGTTCTTTATCATGGGCAGCTACAACTACAACTGTTTCCTTTCTTTTTGAATTTTTTAAGGTTTTTTCAAGTTCCTTAAAACTTTTAATCACTTTCGTTCTCCGAGATCTTTAATATTTCATTTTTAGCGTCTAAAAATATTTTTGTTGGTTTATGTTTTTTTGCTTCATCATCATCTAATATGCAAAATGCAAAAATGATCAGCTTATCACCCTTTTTACCGAGTAGGGCAGTTCCGCCATTTAAAATTATTTCTCCTTTATTCCCTGTAATAGTGTATGTTTCAAATCTGTTTCCATTAGAAGTATTTACAACAAGAACTTTTTCATACTCATTGATATTTGCTTTAGACAATAATTCCCTGTCAATTGTAATACTCCCATCATAGGCAACCTCAGCATCGGTGACCGTTGCCATATGTAATTTAGAAAATAGATATTCTTTTTTCATATTGCACCTTATTTTTTTATTATATCATATTTAAGCATTCAAATCAAATAAAAATTTGTATTTGAAAAAAAGAATAAAATTGTGTAAAATTAATTATGAGTAAAAAGAACATTTTAATAATTACCGATAATTATGAATACAAGGGCGGTATTCGGGTAATGACGGATTCTATCCGTTCCAAATATAAAAATTCAAATGTGAAAATAGCAAGTATTATCAGTAAAAAGTGCAAATTGGAAGATATAGATATTATAAAGATTCATTTTCCATTTAATTTTATTTATTTAATACGAATATTTTTTTTGCCGATCCTCATAAGAAAAAGGATTAAAAGATCAGACAGAATTATTGTTATTGCTCCAAATCCTCTTTTAGCATTGATGCCTCCGCTATTTCATAAGAATATAATCCTCTGGTATGCAACTACATTCCCTGATGAAACCATAAACAAATCTTTTAGCAGACTTAGTAAAAAAAATAAAATAGTTCTCTTTTTTGATTTTATACTTCTTCCCATATATTTTTTTCTTGAAAGGATAATACTACAAAATAGGAAAATAAAGATTGCTGCAATAAGTACGAAAAGTGCGAACTATCACAAAATAAAAAGAAATATTAAAATTATTCGTTATCCGATAGAAAAATTCTGGTATGATAAAACTGCAGAAAAAAGATCGGGCGTTATATCGGTAGCAAGATACAATGATCCGCGGAAGGATCTGAAAACATTATTAAAAACAGCAATTATATTAAAAGATGTGAACTTCGTTGTTATCGGACCTTTACCTGATAATTTTAATGCAAAATCATATATAAATATTCATTTTTTAGGTGAACTTGATAGGAAAGATATTAAAAAGTATTATGATCGGGCAAAAGTTTTTTATCTCCCATCCAAACAGGAAGGGCTTGGGATAGTTTATTTAGAGGCACTGGCTTGCGGTTTACCTATAATAACAATGAAAAACGGCGGTGCCGAAGAAATAATTAAAGATGGAGATAACGGCTTTCTTTTAGAAAAAGGTGATTATATCGGTGCTGCCGAAAAGATAAAAATGCTTCTTTGGAGATATATATGAAGATATTGATGTTTCAATTTGAGGAGTATTCATATTCTTTGAATGCGGATCAAAAAAAAATGTTTGCAGATGGGATCATTGTTTTTACCCATGTTGAATCAAAAGACGAAGAAAATAGTTCAAAGGTAGTCACAAAGTATATTAAGAATATTAAATGGTTTGCCGGAAAATTTAATAAAAAAGAGATCATTCTTCATTCATTCGCTCATCTTTCGGATGATAAAGCGACTCCCGAATTTGCAAAAGAGGTGTTAAAACAAGCTGAAGAACGATTAAAAAATTCAGGATATGATGCAAAACAAACGCCTTATGGATATGTTTTAAATTTTGAATTAAAGATGGACAATGCTCCGCTTGCACGTTTTTTCAAATCATTTTAAAAAAAACAGTTGAAAAAAAAGAGAAATTATGATATAAGTTATTATGAGTTTTGAAAAATCCGAAAGAGAGAAAAATCTTGCTGAACTTTTAAAAAAAATAGATGGCTTAGAAAAAAATGTCAGTGATATTAAAAAGAAATTTGACGAATTTAATATTGAAAAATTCAACAAAGTCATTACCTACTTATTATATGATTACGAGCAAAAACTTAGAAAAGAAGAAAAGGCGGACAAAATAATAAAGGGCTTTTTAAAGGGTAGATTTCAGACCTGTGCTATCTGCGGAAAATTTAAATTCATTGAGGAATTAACAAAAGGTCATGCCATCTGTGAAAGATGTTTGGAAAAATATATAAACAAAGGTGTCTCTATTAAAGAGGCGACAAATAAAGAAAAACATAAATAATTTTTAAGGAGGTTGTATGATCAACATAGAAAAAAATTATTCAATAAATGCAAGACGAATGAAAAAATCTGCTATTAGGCAATTATTAAAATTAGCCAGTAAACCGGAAATTATTTCATTCGCCGGTGGTTTACCTGCTCCTGAGGCATTTCCAGTTGAGGAAATTGCTGATATAGCAAGTGATGTGATAAAAAGAGATGGGAAAAAAGCGCTTCAATATGGAGCAACCGAAGGTTATTCTCCACTTGTAGAAGAATTAATTAAATGGGAAAAGGAAACAAATGATATTGACATCAAGCCGGAAAATCTCATTATTACAACTGCTTCACAACAGGCACTTGATCTTATCGGAAAGATCTTTATTGATCCGTCGGATCCGGTAATTGTTGAAAGGCCGACATATCTTGGCGGACTTTCCGCTTTTAATCAGTATGGTGCAAAATTTATCGGGATACCAATGGAAAAGGGAAATTCGGGAATAGATATGGATTATTTAGAGCAGGAATTAGAAAGACTAAAAAAGTCGCAGGAACATTATAAATTTGTTTATGTTGTACCGGATTTTCAAAATCCTACCGGATTAACTATTCCAACGGAAAAAAGAGAAAAATTAATAGAACTTTCAGAAAAATATGAGTTTCTTTTAATAGAAGATTCTCCTTACAGAGAATTGCGATACGAGGGAACGACGCCTGAATTGATGTATAAAATGGATAATACGGGAAATGTTCTTTCCGTACATACATTTAGTAAAATATTTGCTCCCGGGATGAGAATCGGTTGGGTTGTTGGAAATGAAAAAATAATTGATAAGTTAAATACGGCGAAACAAGCAGCAGATCTTTGCACCTCTACATTTACACAAGCGGTAACAGCGGAATTTATGAAGCGCGGGCTTCTCCAAAAAAATATTGACAAGGTGAAAAAAATATACAAAAGGAAGAAGGATCTTATGATCGAGGGCTTTAAGCAATATCTTCCACAGAGAGAAGATATAACATGGACAGAGCCTGATGGCGGTTTATTCTTATGGCTAACCCTTCCGAAGTATATAAATACCGATAAGATGTTTGATGAAGCTTTAAAAGAAAATATTGCGTACATCGTCGGTAGTGCCTTTGATTGTTATGGAGAAAGTCTAAATACAATGAGAATAAACTTCTCTTATCCATCCGAGGATGATATAGTTGAAGGGGTAAAGAGATTGGCTAACCTTATCAAAAAAAATATAAAAGATTAAAAGAAAGATATGAAAAAATGGACAGATTTTGCTCTTGATTTAATAAAAAGACAGGGGGCTATCTATGGTGATGTACGAATAGTTGAAAGAAAGGATCAGGATATTCTTATTAAAAATGGAATAGTTGAATCAAATGCTTATAGTGAATCATTGGGAATAGGTGTCAGGGTTATTGTTGATGGAGCATGGGGTTTTGCTTCAACGTACAATTTAACAAAAAATAATATCAAAAAGATCGTCAAAAATGCCATAGATATAGCAAAAAGCAGTGCAAAATACATTGAAAAACCAATAA
The DNA here is from genome assembly GCA_030622125.1 of bacterium. Lineage (GTDB taxonomy): Bacteria > AUK180 > AUK180 > AUK180 > AUK180 > JAUXGM01. The sequence continues at coordinate 7,707 of JAUXGM010000072.1, forward strand.
AATTAGCTCCAAGCGAAGGTATTGAAGATGAATATATTTCTCCCTATAAAATGGATCCTTTTAGCCTGCCAGATGAAGAAAAGATAGGGCACCTTCTTGATGCAAACAAATCTATACGAATAGATCCAAAGATTATAATGGCATTTTCCAGTGCGAATTTCAGAAGAGAGGTAAAAATATTCACTAACACTGAGGGAAGTTTTATCAAGCAGACATTTATTCAATCCGGTGGAGGTATTAGTTGTGTTGCCTTTAAAGATGGTGAAATAGCAAGGCGTTCTTACCCCGCTTCTTTTGGTGGTGATTTTAGAAATAGTGGTTGGGAATTTATTCTTGAAATGAATTTTAAGGAAAATGGACCCAAAATAGCAGGGGAGGCAATAGAACTTTTGACGGCACCTCAACTTCCTCATAAAAAAACCACATTGGTCATTGGTGATTCACAGCTTGCATTACAAATACATGAATCGGTAGGTCATCCGACGGAACTTGATAGGGTATTGGGCTTTGAAAGATCCTATGCAGGCACGAGTTTTGTTACATTGGATAAACTTTATGAATTACAGTATGGTTCTAATATGGTCAATATTGTTGCAGATGCAACGGATCAAAGAGCCCTTGGAGGGTTTGCTTACGATGACGAAGGTATTCCTGCTCAATCAACATACTTGATCAAAGACGGACTTTTTGTAGGATATCAAACATCCCGAGAAACAGCACCCATTATCGGTCAGGTTTCAAATGGATGTATGAGAGCAGATGGATTTCGTAATATTCCGCTTATTAGAATGACAAGCATCAATCTTCTTCCCGGTGATCATAGTTGGAAAAAGATCATCAGCGAAATTGATGAAGGATTCTATTTTGATGTAAATAAATCATGGAGTATTGATGACAAACGATTGAATTTCCAATTCGGTTGTGAGATCGCTTATGAGATAAAAAACGGTAAACTTGGAAAGATATATAAAAATCCTACCTATACGGGAATTACACCGGAGTTCTGGAATTCCTGTGATGCGATCGGTTCAAAAGAATATTATCGGATATGGGGTATCCCGAACTGTGGCAAGGGAGAGCCGCCGCAGACGGCACGAGTTTCACATGGTGCTTCCTTTGCAAGGTTCAAAAATGTAGAGATAGGAGTTGGAGAATGGTAAGAGAATATTTAAGTAAAATCGCCGAGTTTATTATTAAGTCATCTGATGCCGATTATACAAGGGTTTTAATAAGAAAGACCGATAATAGACTTGTAAGATTTGCAAATTCCATTATCCATCAGAATGTATTTCAGGAAGATATTAGTATTGCAGTTGAAATGGTTTATGGGAAAAAGCACGGGTTTATGGAGCTTAATAAGGTAGATAACGAAACGATATTACAAAATCTTAAAAAATTGAAAAAAAATATTCTTATCCAACCGGATGACAAGGATTTTGTGGAATATCCAAAAGGACTTTCTTATGATTATAAAGAAAGATGGGATGATGAAACGGCTGGGGTAACTCATAAGGCTGTGGCTGATATTGTAGGAAAAGCAATCCGAATTATAAAGACCGTTCGGGCAGAAGCATTCGGTGCCTTAAATGCTAAAAGTAACTTTGAACTTACAGTAAATAACTATGGTAATATTGCTTACTCTAAAAATACATTCTGTAATCTTACCTCAATCCCAACAAGGGATGAAAAAACAACCTATAACAATTTTTCTTCATATAAGATAGATGATCTTGATATTGAAAAATTCTTTGAGTTGCCTTTAAAGCGACTGGAATATTATAAGAACGATAAGAAAATAGAATCAGGAAAGTATAAGGTTATTTTAGAGCCGCATGCGGTTGGAGACATGATAGGCTATCTTTCATATATGACATTTTCAGGGAAGCCTTATGCGGAAAAACAGAGTTATATTACAGACAAACTTGGTGAAAAGATAACAGGTGAAAATATTACACTTTATGATGATTACAATGATAAAATGACAATTGGAATTCCTTATGACGGAGAACTGAACGAAAGAAAAAAAATCACTCTCATTGAAAATGGCATTGCGAAGAATATTGCACTTGATACAAAGTGGGCAAAGAAGCTTGGAAAGGAATCAAACGGGCATGCTCTTTTTGGTTGGGATATGCCGATATGCACCAATATAATTATGAAAACCGGAGATAAATCACTTTCCGATATGATCACAGAAGCAGAAAACGGACTTTTGATCACAAGATTTAACTATACGAACAATGTTAATCAGAAGAAAACAATGTATACCGGAATGACAAGAAATGGTGTCTATAGAATAGAAAACGGTAAGATCGTTGGAACGGCAAATAATATGAGGTTTACCATAAACATTATGGAGACATTAAAAAATGTCCTTGCGATAGGAAAAGAACTTCATTATAGTAGTTCAGGCTGGTTTGGCGGCACCCTAATTCCGGCACTTATGATCGATAATTTTAATTTTACCGGTGCAACAAAATTTTCATAAGAGAGATATTTATGTTAGATACCGAAACGATCAATGATTTTTTTACTACACCCTTATTTTACAAAATAATGCAATCAATTATTGTAATATTGGTATTGATAATCATTTCTAATGTAGTCAAAAAGATCATAGGAAAAAATGTTAAAAAAAGGAAAAAAGCATTTAATTACAAGAAGATGACAACTTATATTACAACAGTAGTTATCTTTGTTCTAATTTTAATGATCTGGTCATCTATGGTAAAATCCCTTGCTATTATGATCTCCATTATCTCCGTCGGTATTGCACTTGCTTTACAGGAGGTTATCTTAACGATTGCCGGCTGGTTTTTTATAATTTTTAAAAAGCCGTATGAAGTGGGTGATAGAATAGAACTCGGTGATATAAAAGGTGATATCATTGATATAGATATGTATAATACTACTGTTTTGGAGATCCAAAATTGGGTGAAATCCGATCAGTCCACGGGTAGAATAGCAAAAATTCCGAACAGTGAAGTATTTAGAAAAATAATATACAATTATACACAGGGCTGGAATTATATTTGGGATGAGATCAAGCTTACTATTACCTTTGAAAGTGATTACAAAAAAGCGGAAAAGATACTTCTTAATATTGTAAATGGATATACCGAAGGAATAGAAGAAAATGTTAAAAGATCAATTAAGAAATTGAATAGAAAATATCTAATTCACTTTAATATTTTTACACCAAAGGTATTTATAAAGATCAATGATTCCGGCATTACATTGATCTTACGCTACCTTGTTGATGTGAAAGAAAGAAGAATGGTAGAGGACAAGATCAACAGAGAGTTTTTAGATAAAATAGAAAAAGAAAAGAATATTAATTTAGCATACAATACCATAAGAATTACAGAGAGCAAGTAAATAAGGGAATACAGAGGTTAGAGGCATGCCCAGCACCGTGAAACTGGTGCGGGGTGAAAGGTTAGAGGTTAGTGAAAAACAATGTTAAACACCGTTCCCCCACAAAAGAGGGACATTGCCGAATACAATTGACAATGGACAATGGACAATTGACAATGAAAAAAAGACAAATACAAACTCAGAAAACAAGCGGGACGTACCTCGGATGTTCAGGTGCGTCCCAAGAAAGTTGAGATGTGTCCCGGA
>JAUXGM010000133.1 GCA_030622125.1 bacterium
ACCATCCCAATTCCAATCATCATACTGTTCTGTTGTTCGGCTTAACCAAAATTGTATTGAATCAAGAATTTTTTGTCCTTTAAAAATTTTTATTTTCACAATAGTATTATAACAAAAAAACAATAATTATCAATATGAAAAGTGAAGAAATAAAAAGATAAATTCTTCACATTCGTTCAGAATGACCTCGTAAAACGGGGCAAGCTGCAGGATAACTCACAACTCATAACTCGGAACCACCGCACCAATATATGGAGCGGGGTAAACTCGCAACTATTTGACGCTGATGCTATTGTTTTTTTGTTTTCGGAGTTTAATATTGTTTTCCGTATTCCCTTATTCCCTTATTTCCTTATTCTCTGGTATTCTTCACTAACCTCCAACCTCCAACCTCTTGTTGTTGAGGTATGTCCCAAGAGGTTATTGCCAGCCAATTATTACATTTGCGACTGCCCTTGGCTCAGGCGGAAGAGTATGTACATTTTTTTCGTATTCATGATTATACGGTGAAATATTCAATGCCTTATTATTTACTACAAGTGTACTGCTTCCACCGGGGTCAAATCCCATAGCGGTAATTATTCCTTTTGATAAAAGTATTTCCGCCATATCATTATGTGTAGCACCAACCGATTCCCTTATTCTACCGTTCACTGTCAAAACAGTAAGGTTTCCATCCTTATCTAGTCCGACTGCTATTTTGGGTCCGCGCATATCTAAAAAATCAAGTCGGGATGCCTGTATCTTGATGGAGTTTTCTGTTTTCCAGCCCTCTATCTCCATATTTATACATACCTTACCATCATTTACGAGCATAGGACCGGCTTCAAGTGCATATTCAACATCTCTCCAGAAATGAAGTTTGAAAATAACCTCTTTTTCTATCCTATCCCAGCTTTTTGGACATAGATTTTCCGGAAATGAGAAAGTTAGTCCCACGGGCAAAATCTTGGCATTCTCACCTTTTTTAGTATGTATTATCTCCTTAATAATATTACCTGATAAACGATAAATAACTCTACCATCACCTTTAATATATTCATCGGAATACATAAGGTCATAAAAGCAAGGTTTGTCTGAGGGTACAGAAAGATTATAATTATCTCCTGTAAGAATAATTTCCTTATTTGAGTCAATTATAGTAATGCCTTCTGAACAGTTTATACGCTTTATTTTCAAAATGCCGTCAGAAAAAATACCAAAAGCGGCTTTGTTAAACAGTGGAGGTGATAAGACTTTCTTCTTTGAGATAACCATTCCAAGTGGAGAACCGATATATGATTCTGAAATACCGAGTTTACCAATAAGTTCAGCATTTAATATATAACCACCATTCCATGCAATTTTAGGTCGTTTTCCTGTCTTTTTATGAAAAATATCACAAAACCTTAGAACAGTCATAGTTTTATTATCGTCACAATCCATAATACCAAACTCCCATTTCTTTCTTCCATCTTTTATTGAAACCTTTGCCATAACACCTGACCATGGCAATCCATCATTATAAACCCCCATGATATGTGATGTTGAAATATCGCTTTTTTTATCCTTATCTGAGACAAGAGATTTTAATACTTTCATTACAGGTGAACCATTTGTCTCTGCATCTTGTTTAAGAATTTCAAGTAATTTTTTTTCACTATATTTCCTTGCGAGTTTCTTGAAAACTGAACTTTTCAATGCGTTACTGAAATCTTTACAGTTCTGTACGGGAGTTGGGTAGGAAAGACAACTTCTCAATCCGGCAGGAACCCACTGCAAGTAACCGCTCCCAATAGGGATTCCCATTATCTTTGATGCTAATATTTTTTTTACTTTTCCAATATGAAATGCCTCAATATCTACAATATCCGTCATCATTACAGAATGGTCTCCACTTGCAATAATAAACCCATTTCTTTCTTTTACATCCTTAAGAAATTGTAATGCTTCATTTCCAAGTTGTTCAAAATCGACTCCTACTGTTACCTGATTACTATTAATTATTTTACACATTCCATATTCAAATAGAAGTTTGAGTTCTGATTTTGTAGAACTTGAAATATAACCCCTTAATGCATCAGCAGTAATTGATAATCCGATGGGAATATTATGTTTGATAATATAGATCGGTGCAATGTCTTTGGCAGATTCAAGATGTTTTGCTGTAAGTTCTTCTTCTATTTTTAATCCAAGACGGTTGCGCAAGGGCTGAAGAACAAAGAATTCCATTTCATAATTTATATAATTGCCTGGAAATAATGCTATTGGAACATTCTCAGCAAGTCTCCTCTGCAATCTTTTTCTATGATCTATAACAAGTTCGGAACTATTTGTAAGCTGAAATATTGCATGGTCAAAATCAACTAATAGATCGACTTGCTTTCTAAAATCCATATACGCTGGCGGTGATACAATTTTATTAAAAAGAATAGTAATAACACCGGTAAGTTCTTGAAATGTCAGTTCCCTATATGGATAATAATTTTTATTTCTATGTCTGTAATCCAGAGAATAGTCAACCCTGATAGCAATCTCTCCCTTTCTATATAGAAATAAATTATCCACTGCATTATAGAATTTGTGTATTTTTTTTAAAGGAAGCGGTGTGGGATCGGGATTGTATTTGACAAGATTGGTTGCAAATTCCATTGCCATACCGCGGAACTGCTGTTCTTCCACTCTGAAATAACTCGGATCTATTAGCGACTTGAGAAATATCATAAATCTCATCTTTCCATATCCGGGGAGGTACTGACGGTTCTTTGTATTTAGTATATATTCAAGGTCTTTATTCTTATTTTCAGTAATCTGATTATGTTGATGAAAAGCCCATATTGCTAATTTCATATTATCTGAATTATTACAAAGTTGAAGAAATAACTTATATAACATAAGTTTAATACTTTTTTCCATTGCATCAAGGGTATAGCGGCTCTCAACTACTTTTTTATTATGAACTGCTTCCATCATATAATCCTGTGGATAAAGTACATGGTTTACAACTTTATTTATCACCTCTTCTCTGATGTCATCATTAATAAACTCAATTACTTTAAACCTATCTTCAGATGGAAGATGTTCACCAATTACATAAGAATAGACATGCTCGGGATAATATCTCCGCGTAAATATTGGTATTCCGCACGCAGATGCTTCTAAAATAGGCAGTCCGCGTCCTTCTGTTTCACTTGGCAGCAGAACAAGTGATGCAATGTTATAAAGTTCTGTAATTGTGAGTGGTTCTTTATACCTCTGTTTGAATGATGCTTTATCAAATTCACTGAATAGAAATCCAAGAAATATCCTTTTTCTATAACTGGAATCTATTTCGGATAACATTTCGTTAAATAAATAGAGCAACTTTTCAGCATAATTCACATGACCCACCGCAATTGGTCCTGTTATTAGCAGTGTCAATTTCAATTTTTTATTATTATCAAACAACTTTGAAAATACCTTATTTGCAAATAATTTCTTTATTAGGATAAAATTTACTTCTATTTTCTTTCGTGATATTATTCTGGTAGGTTGTAAAAAAATAAAATTATTATCTATAAATTCCTTTAATCCTAATGTATTAGAACCACCTATAAAAATAGGCGATGGATTATCTTTTGATATCAATTTTTTTGAAATTGCTCTATCTACTGTAATAGGAATAATATGCTTATTCCCTTTATTGAAAATATCAAATAATTGTTTAAATGCCTCTATCTTTTTTCTCCTACCGATATCTTCATAAATTTCCGTGTCTATTACTGTTCCTATCTCTGTTACATTGGCGGGATTATGTCCGTATATTTCAATAAGTTTTTGCGATTGAGCTTTATTGATATTAACTTGTAACCAGGAGCGCGATTCCCAGGCATAAAGAACTTCAATCAAAGAAAAAACTTCACCAATATGTGAATTATGGAAAAAATGGTCTCTTGGTCCGGGTTTTATTTTTTTTGTTTTTAAATCAATCTTTCTGTTCCCGCTTTCCCAGTAAAAATCGTGATTATTGTTTATTACGGGAATACCCATAAACTCAGAAATAAATACTGTTGCAAGTGCAAGAGATACATTTCCCGGATTTGAACAGATATTAATCAAAAATAGGAGTCTTATATCATTCTCTTCAATATATCTACCAAGTTTCTCTGTAATGGTTAGAACATCATCACGGAAATTTAGTATCAGCCTATTATAAGATTTACTTCCGCGCTCAAGGTCCTTGAGAAAAAAATCTTTGTAGTATTTCCAATGATCGAACCCGACAATTTCCGGTATCTCATACCTTTTATAAGATGAAGCTATAATGTTTTCACCTATATTATTATAAAATTTTCCACTTATGAAATGTATAGATATATCTTTAATAATTCTCTGTAAAGCCTTTGCATATTTCCCAATTTCAAAAGTTACACCGTCAACTGAATAATTAAAAGTTAGAAATGCAATTCCTCTGGAAATTTGTTCTTTGAATTTATCAAACTCATCAATATTAAATGTATCTGTTGGCGAAATATCTCTATTTTCTCTTATCCTATCAATATGGAAACCCAGGTCGAACCAGGTTTCTATCTTTTCGGATTTAAGTGCCGACATCATCTCTTCTATATTCATAATTCTTCATCCACTTTGTGCCTTTGCATTTTTGGGATAACTATTTTTATAGTTTCATCAACAAACAATTCAGTTAATTTTTCTTCCAATACTTCAAAGGAAAAATACTTTTTACCCAATTCAAAATTATATTCGGTAATTTCCTTTCTTAATTTATCATTATATATTATCTCACAAATCTCACTTATTGCTTCATCTGTTAAGATATTATCTTCAATCATCACCGTTTTAAAACCTTTAGAACCTATATCAGTCCAAAAAACCGGTTTGTAATTGTTTACAAAGACAGGACATTTTGCTAATACCGCTTCAATAAATGCATTTCCAAATCCTTCATATCTGCTAAAATATGTACATGCTCTTGCGGATGCGTAAGCATCAGATAGAGAATATATCTTTTTCCCTATAGAAGATTTCTCCCTTTTACTAAGTATCCTGTTACGAGAAAAAAATACTCTGTCATTGAGTCCCTTATCCTTTATAAGTTGTACAAGTTCCTTATAATAACCGAATCTTTCATCATCGGCATAACTTCCGGTAATTACCAGTTTAACTTTCTTATCTTTAATCCGTTCAATAAGTTCTATTGCGGTCTCAATCCCTTTTCGTCTTACAATTCTTGTGGCTTGAAAAATAGGAATATCGTCTTTTTTCAATCCAATATCATCAAGCATACACCTATTATATCCATCTATTTCCGCATAACGCTTATTAAAATCCATTACATTTGGAACAAGAAGCGATTCAAGACCGAATTTTTCCTTTAATATATTTTTTGAATAGGTATTTATTACTGCATGTTTGACATTCGGGGAAATAAGCGGAAATGTACCATGAACAAGATCATTTATTTCTTTAAATGGTGATTCATACCTATCTCCCCTTTCCCAGAAAAAATCATGATCATGACACACTACCTTAATATTTGTATTTTTAACAATCTTTTTTATACCCATTCCCATAGAGAGATGAGCGGGTAACGCAGAAGCATTTTCAGAAAGTATTACATCAATTCTATTGGAAATAATCCATTTAAAAATATGAACTGCTATTTTATTGGAAGCATATTCAAGTTGCTCAAGAAGTTCATCAAGATCTTCTAATCTCGGAAAGAAAAATGCTCTCTTTTGTTCCCATTCGCATTCAGGTGAAAAGAAAGAAAGCATTTGACCGAAGGTTTCATTTTCGGGTTCTACAATGTTTCTGGTATATTGCCCCGATAAGATAAATACCTTGTGTCCCATTTTTTTTAAAACTTCGATCCATTTTTCAGTCTCAAGTGCAACTCCATCCACATCGCCGATTCTGCCTATTATAACACCAATATTCATAAAGAACCTCCTAAACGGTATAGTTTCCGGGAAGATCAAATTCAAAATACATTTTATAAATTTCTTCGTACAACTCAAACATTTTTTCGGTCAATAATTAGTATCTTTTTAACTCATTTTGATTATACTTTTTTTTGTCGTAAAAATCAAATTTCCGTTTTGCATAGCGAAAAATGAATCCGGGACACATAAAAAAGGTTAAAAGGTTCAAAAGTTCAAAAGTTCAAGGAGTAATCGTACTAAGTACTAAGTTTTTCGTACTGAGTTTAAGAAATTCCATTTCTAT
>JAUXGM010000156.1 GCA_030622125.1 bacterium
AATTGGAATAATAAAGATATATTACGAGATTGCTTGAATTCTATTTATCATACTCATAATGATAGTGAGTACGAAATTATTGTGGTTGATAATCACTCGGAAGATGGTAGTGTTGAATTAATAAAAAGTGAATTTTTCAATGTCGTGTTATTGGAGAATGTGGAAAATCTGGGTTTTGCCAGTGCTAATAATCAGGCAATTAAAATTGCCGGAGGGAATTATATTTTATTATTAAATAACGATACAGTGGTTACAAATACCTACTGTTTTGACAGGATGATAGAATATATGAAAAAAAACCCACAGGTCGGTATCTTAGGTTGTAAGTTGTTATATCCTGATGGAACATTGCAAAGTTGCGGGGAAAGCTTTCCATCGGTTTGGGGAATATTCAAAAGTCAAATTCTTTTTACTAAGACATGGAAGAGGCTTGGAAAAAATAAACAGGAAGATAACCATTTTAAAAAAATCGATTTTGTCTGCGGAGCATGCCTGATGACACGAAAAGAAATCCTGGATAAGGTTGGCCTGCTTAAAGAAAAATATTTCATGTATGGGGAAGATGTGGAATTTTGTTATAGAGTACAAAAAGCAGGTTATGATATCGGAGTATTGACTGATGAAAGCATTATTCACTTTCATAGTAAAAGCACTGAAAAAAACTTAACAGAGATGCTCTATCATTCCATTACTAATGATTTAAAGAATATTCGGATGTTGCATCATAGTAATTTGCAGGTATTATTAGTTAAGATAATTCATCTGATGGGAATATTAATGAGAGCTTTTCTGGCAATTTTTAGAAAAGGGAAAAAACCAGGAGATTATCTTAAATTATTTAAAAGACTTTTAGTTAAACAAAATAAATGAATCACTGTAACAGGAAATTTAATTGATATGCTATATTAATGGAGAAAAAAAATGAAGAAAGCATTAATATGTGGAGCTGGCGGCTTTATTGGCAGTCATTTGGTAAAAAGATTAAGGGAAAAGGATTATTGGATTAGGGGTGTCGATCTAAAGTATCCTGAATTTTCAAAAACCGAAGCTGATGATTTTATAATTGGTGATTTGAGGGATCCGAGAATTTGTATTCATGTTATGGATCAAGCTTTTGATGAAGTATATCAATTAGCTGCAGATATGGGTGGTGCAGGCTATGTCTTTACCGGTCATAATGATGCAGATATTATGCATAATTCTGCTCTTATTAATCTTAATATATTGGATGCTTGTTATAAAAAGAACGTGAATAAAATATTTTATTCTTCTTCCGCCTGTATCTATCCCAAATATAACCAGGATGACCCTGATAATCCCAAGACTTCAGAGAAGTCCGCCTATCCGGCTTATCCGGACAGTGAATATGGCTGGGAAAAATTATTCAGTGAGCGTTTGTATTTATCATTTCATAGAAATTATCATATGAATGTTCGCATTGCCCGTTTTCATAATATATTTGGCCCGGAAGGAACATGGGAAGGCGGGCGTGAAAAAGCACCTGCCGCTTTTTGTCGAAAAATTGCTGAAGCACAGGATGGTGGGGAAATAGAAATGTGGGGAGACGGAGAACAGACCCGTTCATTTTTATATATTGATGAATGTCTGGAGGGAGTGGACAGGTTAATGAAATCAGAATTTACCGGACCGGTTAATATCGGCTCTGAAGAAATGGTCACCATTAATCAATTAGCAGAAATTATTATGCATATTACAGGTAAAAAACTGACTATTAAACATATTAAAGGTCCTTTAGGGGTAAGGGGAAGAAATTCTGATAATCGATTAATAAAAGAAAAATTGGGATGGGCACCAAAGTATTCACTAAAAGAAGGTTTGAATAAAACCTATTTGTGGATACAGGAACAGGTAAAAGAAAAGAGTCATGAAGCTTGAATGGTATGATAAAGATGCATGAAAAATCTAATAAAAAAGAAATAGATGAACTTGTTATTAAATCATTTCGCTCTGTGAATAAATGGGTTAGTAATGATGTTATTAATCGATGTGAAGACGGTTTGGCGGAGATAGATCCCCAAATATCTGTGGCAGGGATTGAAAAGATTTTTTATTATATCAAGAAAATTTTAACAAATCGTTATGTCCGTTCCAATACTCTTTTTAGATTACTATATCAAGGATTACAGAGTATATTTTCAAAGAAAATAAAGGAATCATTATTTGTCATTTGCATGCCACCTTATTTGTTCGATATTCTCGGATTTTACAAAACTAAAGGTGTAAAAATTGCTTTTATTATTGATGCCTGGGAAAGCAGTATAGAATATATTGCTGAAAACATTGACTTGGCTGATATTATTTTAATTGCCTATCAGGATTCGATCCATTTTCTAGGGAAGCACTTATCTCGTAAGAAAATGAAAAAGGTATTTCTTTTCCCTAATTTTATTAATCCAAAAGCGTATCCCGCAAAATCTGCCAAAAAAATATATGATATGATACAAGTTGGTAGGAAAAATAACATTTTGCATAAATGGGCAATAAAATATTCCCGTAAAAAGGGATATTCCTATCTATTTCAAAAAAGAAATCAAAGAGGGATGTACTATCTCGAAGACAGGGATTGGGAAGCAGAAAATTATCAGCTTTCTTATCAAGGTTTAACAAAAGTTTTATCTCAATCAAAAATAGCCCTGGTGTCACCTCCGGATAGGGCTGACAGTAAAAGAACGGGAAGAGTCAGTCCTCTAACCCATCGTTATCTGGAAGCAGCGATGTGCCAGGTTGTTACGGTCGGTTTTACACCTACTGGTGGTGAGTATGTCCATCATTTTCCTAAAGATTTCACGATTGTACCGAAAGATTATGGGAAATTTGAGGAAATATGTAATCGATTAATAGATGATGATAATTTAAGAACAGAAATTTCCCATAAAAACCGAAATTATGTGATAGAAAATCATAGTGTTGAGGTTCGATATAAACAATTACGGGAAATTTTAATGAATAATTGAAGTAGTAAAACAGAACAAATATCAAATAAAAATTGACGAGTGTGGTAAAATATATGTTATTTGATTTATTCGGATACCAATTTCATATCTTTGAAATCCCATTACTGGTCTTTTTAATAGGTTATTTTATTATTCAATTTGTCTTAAGGGAAGGAAGAATAATTATGAAATAGATGAAGATAAAAAATACTTTCATCTTTTTTTGATGGGATTTTTTCTACTTTTTGTTTCCAAAATCATTTCCTTTTGGCCGGCTATGGATAAAACCCTGGTGATAAGTGATTTATTGAAATGGGTAGAAATATTAGCTTTTGTGATTTTGGTCTTTAATTTCAAATATTTTAAGTATATTTATTGGATATTATTTTTAGTGCATTTTTTTCCGGTTTTAATATCAATGTTTTTTGCGATATTAAATTTAAATTTTTTTTCCGGTTACAGGGTATTGCCAGGATATCCCAGCATATTTTCGCTAAGCCTTTTGCTCCCTTTTTCTAGAAAAAACCATTTTATTGGTTTTATATGTATCTTATTATTCATTACAAACATATTATCAATTACCAGAGGTGCCTGGTTGGCGCTGGTTGTGGTTTTAAGTTATTATATTTTAATTAATTTGAGAGATAATAAAAAGTATATTTTTAAAATGCTTGGAATAATATTAATAACTATTTTAGTGTTAGTAAATATTCCTGCTGTACAAAACAATATTTATAGAAGAACTTTAAATCCTCTGTTAACTAACTCAACAAGCAATTTCGAAAGATCCGGCATGATTGCTTTATGTATAGATATTTTTAGGGAAAATCCAATAATAGGCATTGGTTCGGGAAATTTTGGGAAATATGTTACGGAAAATCCTTATTTATTTAAAGGAAAATATCTTGAAATACCGGAAAATACGGCTCCACATGCCTTTTTTCTTCAAATACTTGCGGAAAACGGTATCTTTGGATTCATTGCCATAGTAATGATTTTTCTTATATTAGCAAAAGTGCTTTTCAATAAAAAAATATATTTAATGCGCCATGATGATAGATCTTATATTTTAGGATTAAGGATGTTATACGTAGCACTTATGATTCATATAATTTTTGGTTATGTTGCAGGGGGAGGCAGATTGGTTTTAGGTTTGCTGATGGGTCTTTCTTTGTCATTGTTAAAAAAGAATCATAGTATCGATAGTATTAAAATTTAATTTTGGGAAATATTTATATAAAAAAAGACTAATAAAGGAACCATCGTATTTTATGATAACATCAAATGATTATGATTTATTTCATAACAATATCAATAAAAAGACTAAAGTACTTGAAGTGATTAATTCTTTAAAAATTGGTGGAGCAGAGCTTCTTTTGAGGAATTTTGTTATTGAGGCAAAGAAAAACAACCAATATACTGTGGACGTATGCACACTTTATGCTACCAATGATGCTAAAAATATAGAAGAAATTAAGAAGAAAAATGTTCGCATTTGGTCTTTGGATTTAAAAAATAAATATACGCTATTAAGTGTAGGTAAGATAAAAAAAATCATAGAAAGAGAAAACTATGATATTGTCCATGTCCATTTATTTCCTGCCAGTGCTATAGTTGCTTTGTCTTCATTGTTTCTACCGAATCATATACGATATCTATTGACAGAGCACAGTACCATTAATAGAAGAAGATCTATCAAAATTTTTAAAATAATTGATGATTTAATCTATAACCGGTATGTAAAAATAATTTGCATAAGCAAACAGGTGCAAAATTCCTTAATAAAATGGGTACCAAAAATTAAAGAAAAAATTGAAATTATACCAAATGGTATTCC
>JAUXGM010000135.1 GCA_030622125.1 bacterium
AAACAATAGCAAAAATAGGGGGTTGAAAGGAGATTGTATGAACCCCGTTAGTAATTTCGAAGTCTTTCTTGTTATATCAAATGAAAGGAGGTAAATATGAGCAAGCAAATTTCAAACGGGGTGAAACTATCACATTGGCTTGAGGATGGAAATCTGAGAATGATTGATGTTTCGGATAAGAGCCCGTCAAAACGAGAGGCAAAAGCATCCGGTAAAATTCTGATAAAAAGAAAAACAATAAAACTAATAGAATCGGGAAAAACTCCAAAAGGAGATATTTTTACAACAGCAAAAATTGCAGGAATTAATGCCGTTAAGCAGACACAGTTATTGATACCTTTGTGCCATAATCTCAATATAACACATTGCGACATAAATTTCGAAATGAAAAACAACTCTATAGAAGTAAAAACAACTGTCAAAACACATAACCGAACAGGCGTTGAAATGGAGGCTTTAACGGGTACCGCCGTAGCCCTCCTAACAATTTACGATATGTTAAAACCCGTTGACAAATCAATGATAATAACGGAAATTAAACTTCTTGAAAAAACCGGAGGGAAAAGTGGGCATTACAAAAGAGAATAAAATAAAAGTAGCGATTTTAACAGTTTCAACAAGCTGTTTCAGGAAAGAAAGAGAGGATAAAAGTGGAAAGGTCCTTGAGGAAATCTGTAAGGATTTCGGTTTTAAAATTTTAAAAAAAGAGATTGTTCCCGATGATAAAAATCTTATCCGTAATAAATTAAAATCCTGTTGTGATAAATTGAAAGCTGATGTCGTTCTTACAACCGGAGGCACAGGATTAGGTCCTTTTGATATAACACCGGAGGCAACTTTTGAAATAAGCGAAAGAATCGTTCCCGGAATTTCTGAATTAATGAGAATCGAAGGAATCAAAAAAACAAAAAGAGCGTCTCTTTCAAGGGGTATTTCCGGAATAAGAGGCAAAACCCTGATTGTAAATCTACCGGGTTCTCCAGAAGGTGCTATTGAGTCAATAAATGCAATTTTAGAGATCATTCCGCACGCGATTAAAATGATACATGGAGGCGGTCACGATTTATTGGAAGAAAATTGATGAAAAAAAATACTAAATTGCTGGTTATGTTTATTATCATCGGCGGATTATTTTGTTGTGCAAAAAAAGAGGAAAAATCAATAAAAATTGCTGTTGAGTTTGTTGATCATGCCTCTTCCGCATACATTGCAAAGGCAAAGGGATGGTTTGAAAAGGCGGGACTGAAAATTGAGGCGTTTGATAATTACATTACGGGAATGGCTCTTGCTGCTGCTCTTACGAGGGGAGACATTGATGCTGCTTACATCTGTATGATTCCCGCAATTTCTGCCTATGCCAATGGCAAAGTAAAGATAAAAGTTGTCTGCGGAACTCATAAATACGGTTACGGTTTAATTGTAGATCCGGAAAAAGTAAAAAATGTTTCCGATTTAATGAAGCTCGAGGTAAGAGTCGCCTGTTCGAGGGAAGGTTCACCCTTGGATTGCCTCTTGAACAAGATGATCGAAGGCTACGGTCTTGACGGAAAAGAATTGAAAAAGAAAATCTTGAGAATGCCGCCGCCAAAAGTTTTACTTGCCCTTCAAATGGGTCGGATTGATGCAGGTTTTTGCTGCGAGCAGTTTCCAACAATGGGAGAGAGAATGGGATTTAAAGAACTTCTGTCTGCTCAAGACCTTTGGACCGAAATGCAGGGAAGTGTTCTCGTTGTAAAGGATGAACTTATAGAAAAACATCCCGATATTGTAAAAAAACTTGTCGAAATTACGGAAAAAGGAATTGAATATATCAATAAATATCCCGATGAGTCCTCTTTGATCGTTGCACAGGCACTCACGGTTGCCGGGGAAAAAATTCTACCTGTAAAAGTTAGCAAAATTGCGGAAAAACTTCAGATAAAACCGGATGATATTCAAAAATCACTTACAAAAAAAATGATAAACACCATTGACATAGATATTGAAGGTATTCAGCAAGAAATTGACTATATGGCTGAACTTGGTTACATAAAAAAAACATTTGAAGCAACGGAATTATTGGAGTTAAAATTTCTAAAATGAAAAAGACAAAAATTTCTGAATTTATCCCTCTTATCTTTCTTATAATAATCTGGGAGATTGTAGGGAGAATCGGATTTATATCAAAAGGACTATTCCCCCCTTTTTCAGAAGTTTTGATCATCGCTTTTTCATTCATCAAAAATGGTATTTTGATTGAAAATTTTCTAAAAAGTTTTATCAGAGTTTTAATCGGCTTTTTTCTTGGTTCCCTTTTAGGAATATTTACAGGAATCATAATGGGCTGGAATAAATACATTGAAAGATCATTAAGTCCGATAATAAGCATCCTTTATCCGATACCTGCTCTCGGCTGGCTACCGATTTTGATGTTATGGATCGGGATAAATGAATTGCTTCCAATCACGATAATTTTTATCTGTTCGTTTTTCCCGATTTGTTACAACACAATTTGTGGAATTAGAAGTGTAGATAAGAATTACATTCGCGTTGCCCGGACACTCGGCGCATCAAAAATAAGGATACTCAGAACAATTGTTTTTCCACTTGCGCTTCCAAACATTTTTACGGGTCTGCGGCTTGAAGCGGGGATGGCATGGAGAGTCATAATTGCCGCGGAAATGGTCGCAATTCCGACAGGAATTGGAGCTTTAATGATGAAAGCCGAAAGTTTAATAAGAATGGATATCATAATTTTGTGTCTTTTAATTCTCTCCATTATGACATTTCTGTTTGAAAAGTTTTTTGTTTATCTTGAAAGTAAAACAACAAAATGGAAATTGAAATAAAAAATCTGTCAAACTTTATTATGAGAAATATAAATCTCAAGGTAAAAAATGCAGAATTTCTTGTTCTCTTAGGTCCAAATGGCGCTGGTAAAACAACACTTCTCAATTCAATTGCGGGCTTAATTCCTTATGAAGGAAACATTTTTTTTAATAATCAAAATATCGACGAAATTCCATCAGGGAAAAGAGAAATTGGCTATCTTTTTCAGGATCTTTTCCTCTTTCCGCATCTGACGGTTTTTGAAAATCTTGCCTATGGTCTGAAAAGTCAAAATCCCAAAAAAAACATTGATGGAAAAGTAGAAAAACTTTTGTTTACTTTAAATCTTTTGGAAATGAAAAATCGTTATCCTTCTGAGTTAAGTGGTGGAGAAAGGCAGAAAGTTGCGCTAGCAAGGGCACTTGCGACAGAACCATCTGTTTTACTGCTTGATGAACCGTTCAAAAGCATTGACCTGCACACATCAAAGTACCTGCGTAATGACCTAAAAAACCTACAGAAAAAACTGCAGATTACAACAATTTATGTAACCCACAATCTGTTTGAAGCTGAAGAAATGGCGGACCGCCTTGTGGTGCTTATTGATGGAAAAATTTGCGAGATTGGAACAGTAAACGAGATATTCTTTAATTCTAAAAATAAGGATGTACTCCGTTTTATTGGCGAGCCAAATATTTTGAGTGTTGATTCCTATAAAATTTTAGAGTCGGGGCTGGTTGAGGCAAACTGTAACGGAATGAAGATCATTGCCCCGTATGAAGGTAA
Organism: bacterium; assembly: GCA_030622125.1. Taxonomy (GTDB): domain Bacteria; phylum AUK180; class AUK180; order AUK180; family AUK180; genus JAUXGM01. Next base: position 3,595 of record JAUXGM010000135.1, read on the forward strand.
AAAAATCAAAAAACTGGCAATTCTTCCACAGGACATTTATATTTCTCTTTTTGAAATTATAGGGCCCAAATTTAACATGTTTCAAGGGAAAGTCATTGACATTCTGCCTGATTCCTCAATCGTAAGAGTAAAAATCTCTGTTGAAAAAAATATTTTTCTATCGGAAGTATCACGAGATATTTTTAATGACCTCAATATAAAAACAGGAGATAAGATCAATTTAATGCTAAAATTACGGTGGATAAAGACTTATGAATAAAATGAAAATATTAGAGATAACAAGGAATAAAATGAAAGATCTTGTTGCAAAATATAATATTCCGGATGAAAAAGTTGTCATAACCGCAAAAGTACTGACTGCGGAAGAAGCAATTGGAAATCCCGAACATGATGATTATCCTTTAATAAAAGGAAAAGAGCGGTTGATGCAGTCGCAATTTCAGGGATCAAAAGGTGTTGCTTTTTCAGATATGTTCGGGAATTTTTCGGCGAATTTGAGTGAAATTCTAAATATGGAATTAAAAAATAATTTTAAAAAAGCAATCTTTGTTGCAACAGTTAATGCTGTCTTAAGAAAATTAAATTCGATTGAGAGAACGGAACATTGCAAAAATAATGATATGATTATTTGTGCATCAAGGGTCTGTGAATTTATCAAAGAAAGATTTGGAAGCCCGAAGATTTTTTTGTGTGGGCTTCAACCTCGCTTTGCGGAAAAACTTTCATCTGAATTTGAAATAAAAATAACCGATATGGATAAGGCAAATATTGGAAAAGAATTTAATGAAGCAAAGGTTATGGGAATTGAAACGACTGATGAATGTCTCAATTGGTGCAACCTAATTTTTGCCAGCGGTTCAACTTTTGTAAATGATACTGCTGAGAATCTCATAAAAAGTAGGAAAAATATTGTTTTCTACGGAGTTACAGGGGCAGGACCAACATATCTATTGAATCTCAAAAGATATTGCCCTTGTGGTAGATAAAATATCAGTCCAACTTCTGGTAAATCTGTTCAATATTGCAGGGTTTTCTTTAATTTCGGTGAATGGGAAGATATTAAAATGATCTTAAATAATGATGATTTTGCGGATCCCAAATTTCTTAATAAAAATCCTTATATCAGGGATATGTATGGGAATTATAAGATCAGGATTTACGACCATGTTTTTTCTAAAATTACTTGAAATATTGATGTAAAATGTTTATAATATATTATACGATTAAATTGGGAGGCAGTTATGAAGAAAAGGATACAAATTTTATTTATTGCTTTAATTCTTTTATGCAGTGTCCATTCTATCTATTCAGCAGATAGTGTTGACGGAATTTTCAATAAATTAGAAGGGAATACGGCACAGATGCAGGATATGGTTGCGGATATAAATCAGACTGTTTTTATGATGGGTCAAAATATTGTTACTATCGGCAAGACCTATATGAAAAAGCCCGATCTTATGAAGATGGAAATTACATCGCCTCAGAAGCAGACAATGATTATCAACGCAAAAGAGAAAATGATGTATATCAAGATGGAAAACGGTCAGGTGATGAAGCAAAAGATGCCGAATACAGAAAATTATTCAAATATAAGCTTTAAATTTGATAAAAAAAACCTCAAAAAGAATTTTAATATCAGGATATTGGAAGATAAAGGCAACTTGGCAACGATTGAACTATTACCAAAAGATGGGAAAAACACAATGAAGTTGATCCTTACAATCGATACATCAAAAGGTGTTATAACAAAGACAGTTACAAAAGATGAAAAGATCGGACTTGATATGACGGTTGAATTTTCTGATTTTGAGAAGATAAATAATAAATATTGGATGGCAAAAACGATCATCACAACAACAAACACGGGCGGAAATAATATAAAGACCATCGTTAAATATTCAAATATCAAGATAAATCAGAAGTTAAAAGATGAAGAATTCAAGATATAATACAGAGGTTAGAGGGTTGGAGGCTGGAGGTTGGCCCCATTAGAGACAGAATCTCTAACGGGGTAAAAAGATGAAAAATTCAAGATATAAGCTTCGCAAGTACGAAGTACGGAGTATGGGGTGAGAAATATAATGAATAATGAAAAACGAATAATGAATAATTATAATGAAAATACAATACAAACCCGTAGGGGCGGTTCGTGAACAGCCCTATATTAGGAGATAAAATGAAAAATTCAAGATTTAAGATCATTTTAATAACTCTGATTCTGCTGATTCCTATTGTTTCAAGTGCTTCTTTTCATTTCAAAAGATTCGGGATTTCTGTTTTTCCTGCATTCTCAACGGATAATATGCATAGATGGTTCAATACCAAATTTGAAGTAGATTGGCATATAAACGATTGGATGGAATTGGAGACCAGTGCGGTGTTTCTAAGGGTCAGCACTTCATACAATAAAGAACTTTTCTTCAAAGAGATATGGCTCTTCACAAGTTTTGTTGCCAATGCTAAGTTTAAACTGCCTTATAATTTCTATGCAGGTGCAGGTTTCGG
>JAUXGM010000018.1 GCA_030622125.1 bacterium
AAGCTTGAATCCAAAGCAACTTTCCCGATGGCAAATCGGGATGCTCTAACCAGCTTGAACTACGCCCCCGTAATTAGCCTTGTAATGGTGGGCGAAGCAGGACTTGAACCTGCGACTTCATGCGTGTAAGGCATGCGTTCTAGCCAACTGAACTATCCGCCCTTAATACAGATATTTTGTATTATATCATATTTTTTTTTAAAGTCAAGATTTTTTTCTTTTTTTCTTGCGAAAAGGCAGGTTTATTCAACCTGCCTCTTGCAGATATGTAATTGGGTAATTTGGGGTTACTTATTGAAATGCGGTAGAAATTGATACCCGGGTTTTGGAATAGCATATACTGTTCTTTGATGGTTTGAAATAGCTCGTATTGCTTTCACATCAAGCGTATGTCCACTTTTATATGCTACTATTCTGCCCATAAATGGCTTTCCCAATAAGTATATATCTCCAATAAGATCAAGCACTTTATGTTTAAGCCATTCATTTTCTATTCTAAGATCTCCATTAACTATACCATCGTCATCCAAAACAATTGCGTTATCAAGTGATCCACCTTTTATTAATCCTTTTTCTCTTAGTCCCTCTATCACATTAACAAAGGTAAAGGTTCTTGAAAAACAGATCTTTGATTCATAACTTTTTTTATTTAAAATAAATTCTTCCGTAACTTTATCCAAAAGCGGATGGTTGAAAGAGATCGTATATTTTACTTCAAACTTCTTTGACGGCAAAAATAATAAATATTTATCATCCATATCTACCTGAAAAGGTTCCGTTACGGTAAAATAGGTTCTTTTTTCATCAATATCCATTGTACCAATCGATTTTATCGCATCAACAAATATCCGTGCACTTCCTTCAAAGATAGGTATCTCGGGACCATCAATTTCTATGTAAATACTATCTATACCGAAGATATGTAGAGCGGATAATAAATGTTCCACAGTAGATATTGAGACACCCGATCTGCCTAATGTAACGGCAAAATTTGTGGATATAACATTATCATAATGTGCATCGATATTAATACCTTTTGAAATAAATGTAACCTTTCCATGATCCGATGGTATAAAATGAAGATTTACTTTTTTACCGGTATGAAGACCGATCCCGTTCAATGTAAATTCTTTTCTAATTGTTTGCATATTCATAACAACATATATTGCAAATTGTGTGCCAGTTTTTATTTTTAGTTATATTCGCACTTTATAATTATATTGTTTGAGAAGCGTTGTGTTTTTTACTACGGGGGATCTCCTTCGCCGGCCTGTGCGTGCCGCACGCAGACAGGCAATGACACTCTTTTTTTTCATTCTTCCCCCATTTAACAATAAGTGCGTGATATTCGTTATATATCTTATGATCCTTTGGTAATTGGGATTGAAAGAAATTTTGTAATGTTTCATATTTCAAATCGGGAACAGACAGGCAATAATATTTTACAAACCTTTTTGTATACGCATCAATAACAAATACGGGAATTTTAAATCCATACAGAAGAATTGAATCACAGGTTTCCGGACCTATTCCTTTCACATTAAGAAGTTTTTTTCTAAATTCCGTCGGATCTTTTATTTTAAAATGTTCAAAATCCTTACATCCTTCGTTTTTAAAAAATTCTATTAAAAGTTTCAATCGCAATGCCTTCTGCCTAAAATACCCCGATGATCTTATAAGTGTTTGAAGTCTTTCGGTATTTAATGCTAATATTTTTTCAGGGGAAAGTAATTTCTCTTCTTTTAACTTTTTTATTGCTTTTTCAACATTTCCCCAATTAGTGTTTTGTGTAAGCAACCCACCGATTACTATTTCAAAAACAGAATCACCGGGCCACCAATGTTGCGGTCCATACTCCTTTAAAAGTATGTTATATAATTGCAAAATGTTCTTTGTTTTAGGCTTTATTTTAAAGAGATCCATTCCTTTTTTCATGATAAATTAACAGCATTTTATTTTTATATGATTCCCAATTTGGTTTTGCAGCAATAACCTCTATATCCTCCGGTCCATACGAAAGTCCATGTAATTTCTGTAAAGAGTATGAAACGGGAGAATATCTTCCTTTCAGGTATTCCACATATCCACCGTAATCGGTTGCAATTACAGGGATACCATAATCAATTGCCTGAAAGATCGTAATTCCATACGCCTCTGAACTACTCAATTGAACATAACAATCAGAGGATTGCAAAAGAAGTTGTATATCCGTATCGCTATAATACTCATCAATGATCTTGATATTATTTAGGTCTTTATACTCATTCTTTATTTGTGTTACCGACTCTTCCCAATGCTTCAATTTTCCCGATCTTTTTTCCGGAAGGGTTTTCAATATAAATTCTACTTTTTCATTATTTCCAAATGCCTCCAAAAAACCATGCAGCATAAAAGAGATATTTTTTCGTTTATGCGGGGTTGCTATTGAAAGAAATGTAAATTTTTCTTTTTTTCCTTTGCCATTCTCTTTCAATATTTCATAAGGAAGAGGTTCAACCGTTATTATTTTTTTTACTCCGGATCTTATACAGAGCTCCTTTACAAAATTGGAAGGTACCGTTAAAAGATCAAGATATTTGTTTATATTTTCTACCCAGATATTTGGTAATGGATAGGTCTCATATACCAATATTCCTATTTTATCTCGTCCATTTATGTTCTTGTAGAGAGAGGGGTGTATAAAAGCAATCTCTTTTTCCGCAACATAATTTCGGGGAACGATCCTTTCTCTCAATTCATCACTTAACGGAAAATTGGGATCGAAACCGATACCTTTTTTCATTTTAATCCCAAAATCTATATTTTTGCGGATCATTTTTGCAGCATACTGTCTTAAAATATATGACCATGAGTAATAGGATTGGAACATGCCGTAAAGAACTACTTTTGGAGAGTTCATAATAACCCGAATATTGAAAAGATCCTTTCCCTGAACATATCAACTACCTCAATTAAAAGGGAAAGTCTTCCCATTATCGTATATCCGAAAGAAGCACCGAATCCTATCATCATAAAAAAAATTCCGATATTTGCAATAAAATTTTCTCTCTTTTTATTCCCACGAACAATGAACAAAAAATAATACATTGTAGTTACAATTGCAATGAGAATAATAATATAATTAAATATCTCAAAAAGAGATAAATTACTGAAATCTACAACGGAGGAATTTATTTGTCTCATAATAGATGTTTCTATCCGTGGACCAATCTCTACACCTGCCCCTGTTCCGAGCAAAAAAGCGAGCGGGTATTTTGCAAGAAAGCCGTATTTCTTTGAAAAAGAGGTAAAGAATAATAATCCCAAAAGACAGGGAAGAATAATATTCATTACTTGAAAAAAATTGTTTGTTCCGGTAGAGTAAAATAACGGTATCCATATTTTTTTTATAAATCCGGCATTAAAAATAATTAAAAAACCGTACCCGGCGGAAACACCTACCAATAAGCGTTCCGTAAACTTAAAAAAATGATTATCTTTAAATACGAATGATAAGACCGACAACATAAGAAGGATCACTATGATATTAATTATTCCCATGCCTTTTTCCCTTAAAATACTCATAATTTCCAATTATTATCAGAATAAATATAAGAATATGAGCAAATGTTTGTGCCGACATACCTCTTCTTGCTTTTGCGGACATATCAAGAAGTGTTTCATATTCAGCGGCACCACGAAGCCCACCCAATAAGCCCAAAAGCTGTCCGGAATTAAGATAGGGATAGTATTCGCTTGCCATAACAGCCGTTACTCCACTTGCCATCGGTACTCCATACTTTGTGTTTATGTATGTCAATAAATCTAATGTACTGTTGCCGTCGGCTAAGTCGATCAAAAGGCTAAAATCCGAGATCTTTTGAATATTTTTAAAGATATTAAAATTTTCAAGATCTTTTCCGTCAAAGGTTTTTTTATAAACACTGTAAAAATCCTCGCCCATATCCTGTAATGCGGATTTATCCCCGGGAACAAATCCGAGATAGTAATAATCCGAATTTTCTTTTTTCTTCATTTTTCTCGCAATTTTTTTTATGGAAAGATAACCAAGATTGGTAACATTTGCATTTAGCGGATTCATATAAACAGGAATAATATCATTTTTAAATAAATGATAGGTAAGAGCATCGAGCATCGGTAATAGTTCAGCTTTGGTAGAAGGGTCAAATGAAATAGTAACCACTATAAAACTACCCTTTTTTAAAGAATTTATCTCCTGAAAAAAGTTGATTACGGGCTCGGTCGGTTTAATTTTAAAAGAAATTCCGAATATCAAAGGAAGTATAATAACAAGAAGAAGTAAAAAATAAATTACCTCTTTTTTAATTTTCATTTAAGCCAACCCCTTTCAATACCGAATATTACCTTTAAGGAAGTTGAAATGATCCCCAGTGTAATACCAAATATAAAAGCTCTTTTTATCCCGACATTAGGTACATTCAATATCCATTTTGTCCATGCGGGAAAATCAATAAGAGAAATAACGCTACCGTTTATATGCAGTGTGGTAATTTTTGCAATAAAATCTCCTAATGGAATTCTACCGATTATTACAATTGAGCCGGAAATTAAAAGTACGGTAGATGAAAAATTCTTTGCCCTAAATGCCCTGTATGCTGCTGAGGAAATGTAAAATGCAAGCAAAGAAAAAACGGTTGCTTGAAGAGGAACCTGTATATTCTGGTAAATAAAATCTACCGGCGTTTTTTCTCCGATCCCAAAGATAAGTCCTAATATAACTACCGTAAAAAATGAGATTATCGTTGTTAATGGAAAGATAGATTTAACTTTTTTAAATTTTAAATCCTGAAATTGTCTTGCAAGTAATGAGCGGATTGCAAGCAGCAATGCAAATGTTGATATAACAATACTCCAATCAAGAACATTCTTATAGATCAAATCCAGTACCGGTATATTTAAAAAGTATTGCAATGTCATAATAACACCACCGATCAAAACAATGAGAAGAGCGATCAATTCTTTCATAAATTTTTACTTAAAAGCCTTATAATTATATATAAAATTATGCCTATCTTTGCAATATCCTGCATTAAAACACCCTTTAAAGAATTCAAATCTTTTTTAATATATGCGGATGCTGTAAAAAGTTCTTCGCCCATAAGCAGATAGTCGCAGGAAGTAATAAAAAATGGTATCTGTGCGACAGAATCGGTGCCGGCGATCTGAATTGCACCGGTAGATTGCCCATGTTCCGTTAAGATCAATGATTCCGCATAAAATGTTCCCATATAAAAGATTGCACCCGGTTTTACTTCGTTTGTTAAACTATTTATACTTGCCGCATAAGGAAATTGTGAATCGGTAATATAAAATATTTTACTTGAATTGATAAGCTCGGGGTTTCCAGCTCTTAGGAATCCGCTTTTTATCTCTTCACGAGCAGAGATCATAGTGATAGAATTATTATGAGGAGATATTATCGGTGTGCCGTAATTCGCAGCAACCTCTGCGATCTTACCGAGAACATTTATTCCGGCAATGGCAGAAACAGCAGGAACCGGCTTTAAACCTGCTACATAGAGAATCGGACTTCCCATCTCTGTTGATCGTCCTATTGCTTCCTCTATTGCCTCTATCCCGCTTAATTTCCTTGTTGGTAAATGTTTGATTTTTAACAGATACGAAAGAGTAAATAAGATCAGAACGAATATAAAAAAAAGTAGGGATTCGCCTCTTCCCGATTTTATTATTCCATTACTATCGGCAAAGATATATGCATTGTTGAACAAAAGGCAGAGAAACCCAATAAGTTTATTTTTTATTCTCAGACTCCTTAATAGGATCCGCAGAGGTATTTCCCTTTACTGTTTCCTCAACTTTTTTCATATTACCTCTTACATATTCATTCAACGGTTGTAAATAGATATCTCTCTTGTAGGGCTTTAATATTTTTTGCTTTGTTGGAATATTCATTCTGCCGACCATCTTATCGTAATAAACACTTTTTACATAGTTATATCTTTCTTTGAATTTTTCTACTTTTGAAACATAAATAATAACCCAGCCTTCCGGGGTTAAAAATGGTTCCGAAAAAGTCTTCGGCTTTAATTTTTCGAGATTATAATCATAGACCTTTGTGTTATCTCCAAGATTCGTCCAGCCTATCAACCCGCCGCTTGCGACCCATTGTGGATTTCCTTCGGTGTACATCCTGGCAACCTTAATAAAATCATTACCGTTCTTTAATAATTTATATGCTTCTTCTATCTTCTTTTTTGCTTTTAATACCTCTTCTTTGGTGCTGTTAGGAAAGCATTGGGTCTTTATTATATATACAAAATAACGATCAATATCCAATCTATTTTCTTTGTAAAATCGCTTTATTGCCGTTTGCGACATATCTATTCGCTTATCAATTTCTATTGTAATGAGTTTCTTTATTAAGTTTACTTCTGCTTGAATTTCATAGTGTTTCTTCAAGCGCCTCATTGCATTTATATAATCAGGCTCCCTATCATATCCTCTTTTTTTTGCAATATAAACACCTATTTTTTGTTCTAATATTTTTGAGATCAATTTTTCCATTTCAGCCTGATCGGTCAGTATGATCGCTTTTTTATTAGGATAGTATAGATATATCCAATCATAAACATCTTCTACGGTAACGATTATTCCATTTGCTGTTTTCCCAACTATGAGATCTTTTTTAATATCTTTGCTTGATGGATAATCATTTATATCCAATCTTGTCATTTTCTCCGGTATTTCGCCCTCTTTCTTACATGCATAAGTAAATAATAATAAGAGCGTCAAAATGAGCATAAACATTTGTTTTGCTTTCATTTATTTCTCCTTTGTATAAATATTTATTTGATTTTTGCCATTAGTTTTTGCTCTATATAGTGCTTTATCACAATTTTCAATGAGATCTATCTTGTTCTTCCCATCGTTCGGATATGATACTACGCCTCCGGAAACAGTAATATTAATCTTTTTGTCGTCAATTGAATAAAATGTTGTTTTTTCCAGTTCTTTTCTTACCCTTTCCGCTACGGTGAACATCATCTTTTTACTGACATTTTTCATTAAAACGGCAAATTCTTCGCCACCGTATCTTGATATAATATCGCCTGTTGATAGGCGAGTATTTTTTCTTAATATGTCTGCATATCCAATAAGAACAATATCTCCCGTTTGATGACCATAAGCATCATTTACATTTTTAAATTTGTCAAGATCAAAGATTATCATTGAAAATTTATCATTATTTTTAATGAGATCCCCAATATAATTTTTGAGATAGGTCTGATGATAAAAATCAGTCATTCTATCCGTATTTGCCTTATGATAGAGTATTGCATTATTTAAAAAAATTCCTGCCTGTGAAAGAAATGATTCAATGATCGCTTCTTTTTTTAACGACAAATTCGGCATATTATATACTTTTAGTACGGCAATATCTTCTATGCCGTTGTTAATAAGATATTTATCTTCACCATCGATCTTTTTCTTGATATTTTTTGTTTTATCAAGAAGTATAAGCTTGGCATCTGAGCAATTTGATAATATTTTAAAATTGGTAGTAATATTTTTTATTAACTTCTCGGTATTTAAAACACCGGAAAGATCTCTAATAATCCCATTTAATTGGTATAATTCTCCCAATATCGGATCATCATTTACCACATTTTTAAGTTCATCTTCTATATATGGACAGATTACTTTGAAATCACAAAATCTACAGTGACTGCCCGAATTATGAGAAAATCCATTCTTTTTTGAGTAGATTAATTTGTTATTAACTTTTTTTACTATTTCTTTTATCTTTTCGTTGCTTGGCAATTCTTCTCTTTTAATAATTAATTCTTTCCCAATTGTTAGATTTTGCCATACTACCGATTTCACCGCTTTTTTAAATTTCTCTTCCACTAATATTCGGTATAGACCTAATTGAATATCATTTTGAAGTTCAATATCACTTGGAAAATATGTTCCTGTTTTATAATCAACAATGGTAAGAAGATCGTCATCAATATCGATTCTATCAATCATAACATAAAAATCATAGCCTGCCCATTTCACTTTTACGGTCTCATTATTTCGATAGACCTTTCCAAAACTATTGCTCTTATTAAGATAATCATTAATCGCATTATTTCCTTTTTCTATAATCTCTCTATCGGTTATACCAAATTGCACTGCGAGAACAGTTATTACTTTTCTTATATATTTTGGTTTCTCCGACCATTCATTTTCAAGTATCTTGAAAAGGGATTGATGGATCAAATTTGAATATGTGGCTTTGATGTTATTTTGTTTATAAACATTTCCGAGCTGTTGAACATAATGATATTTATATTTTAAGGGGCACTGCAAATAAGTTTTTAAGCTGCTTGCCGATATTCTCATTTTTTGAATAGAATGCTGCAATAGGCAACAACCTCGGAATTATCACCGGTTACCTCACCTGATGATGTATATTCAACAAGTTCCGGTACCCATTTCAGTTCTTTTGCAAGATACAATAACACATATATCGGTCCGCTGCCGCAGATTGAAATATTGTTTTCCTTTACGGTAGTCAAAAAACCATCATAATCAAGTGCCATAATATTATCTATCGCTTTAAAATCAACCTTTTTAGCATACTCATAAGGGACATAATGTGAAAAATCACTGCTTGCAATAATCCCTATCTTCTTTGAGGATTTCATAATTACTTCTAACAAAATTTTTCCAACTTTCAAGAGATTTTCCCGTTTGTAATCCCACATTGAAAGCGGAACGATCTTAAAATCACTGCCATAATTTTCTATCATCAAAGGAAGTTCTACCTCTATTGAATGTTCCCTATTATGAGCAGCATTATCGCTCCTTATAATATTGCAGTTTTTTAATATACCCTGTGTAAGTTCACTATCAATATCGATCTCACCGTTTGGCAGAAGCCATTTTGAATCCGGTTCATAGAGGGATATAGGTTTCCCAAAACCATTATGATTAGGACCGATTATTATAAATGTATCCGCTTTTTCTGTTCTTTTCAATGCCTTAACAGCTGTTTTTCCCGAATAGATCCATCCTGCATGCGGAATTATACAACCAATTCCATTATTTAACTTTTGCCCCTCAACAGAATTATAAAATTTTGAAATTTCTCTTTTATTAAATGGATAAAAAGCTCCCGCGACAATAGGCTGCCTTATAACCATTTTTTATACCTTCATTGCTTCAAATATTAATTCCAAACTGTTCTTGTTCGGAAAAAGAAAAAAATCACCGGAAATCTTTCTTTCATCACTTACAAGTTCGGTTTCTATCCATAATCCATTTTGAATTACACCGGTAAAATGGACGGCAAAATAGGTTAAAATACCATTCAAAGAATCAATTGAGATCAATGGTATGGATGGTAAGAGTACGCCGTCAATAATCTGAGAGACCGCATTTAAATACGATGCTGCGAGAATGTTTCCAACTTCTTTTAATGCCGATTCTTCTACTTCCTTTATGATAGTAATACTTCCATTTTTTTTACCTAAAAGTATTTCCGATAATCTTAGAGCATTGGAATATTCAAAAAACAGCAGGATCTTTCCTTTAAGTTTTCCATATAAATTGGTATAAATACCAATGCCGGATTTATTCTTGAATTTTTTCCGCATTGCAAGCTTTTCGGGATCAATAATTTGTACCTTCGGAACAGTCATTTTAATTTTATGATGAACCATTTGAGAAAGAGCGGTCGCAGCGTGTGCGGCACCGATATTTCCTAATTCCCTTAAAGCATCTTTTTGTTTTTCATTTAGATTTTTGACATTCATTTGTAAACCTTTAAATAATTTTCCTTTTTTGCGGTAAGGATCAATTTATCGTATCTTTCTTTAAACTTTTTATTGTATAATTCCTGATATATCCTGGTATAAACACCTCCGACATCTTCATAAATTTTATCATTAACGCTAAGTAATTTAACGATATAATATCCTTTTTGTGCTTTTATTACTTTTAAATCACCAGGATTTAAATTTTCAAATTCCTTTTGCAGTCCTTTTTTAATGATTGCCGGCAATGTAATTTTACCCGAAGGTAAAAGTTCCTCGGTGTCATTATCTGATTTTGATATAAGATTTTCAAAACCGATCCCTTCCTTGTATGCTTTCATTATATCATTTACACTTTTTTCGGCTTTTAAAAATCCCTTATTGGAAGAACGGTACGGGATTGTGTAATAGATAACATTCGGCTCAAAACTATCCCATTTTATGATCTTGTAAAAAGAAAGTCCCTTTTTATTAAAGGTATAATTCGTATATTTACATTTCTTATCAAAAAGTGGTTTTTGGTCCTCGGTTAGGTATTCCAGATAAAGCGGATTAAATTCTTTCTTTATTAACTCTTTTTTTATCTTGTACCCTTTTTTTATTTTGTTATACTCCGATAACATGCCTTCCTTGTCAACGGCAGAAGTATATATGGAATCAATAGTATAAGTTTTCGGCAATTTTAAATATTTTTCCTTATTATTTTCATAATATTTTCCTACCTCACCGGTAGAAACGGATATCTTTTTTTTAATCTTATCTTCAATGATCTTTTCTTTTAAGAATTGATTTTTTATCTGTTTCCGATAATTTTCTTTCAAACCGGCAAGGGTAAGTCCTTCATTTTTCAATGCCTTCATAAACGCTTCATCGGTTGGGAACTGTGATCTTTGATTTGCAATGGTTTGATCAATATTATAATCGATCTCCTGATCTACGATCTCATATTCTCTATCCTTAGCCGACGCAATGATCAATTGTTCTTCAATGAGTTTATTTAATACATCTTCATATTTTAAATTGTGCGCTTTGTCAAATAAAATGTAGATATTTATATCAAAGTCCGTGATTATTTCGTTATTTATTATAGCGACAATCTTATTTACAGTTTCACTGTATGAAATTACACTTAAAAAAACAGCAATAATGATCAGAAATGTTTTTATTTTTTTCATTTTTTTCTCCCGATTTCATAGACAGAAGCCTCTATCGTTCTATCAAGTAAACTTTCATCTATTTTCTTTTCTTTTTCCTTTTTTAAAATTTCTCTTGCAATATTCATAGCAATTTCTTTTTTCTTTTTTCCTTTTATGTGCGGACTACTATTTTTTGTGATCTGTTCCGCAATCTTAACAGAAAGAAGAGCTGCCTTTAAATATCTATCCGACATAGATTGACCGAATTTTTTTTTAATTATTCCTGCAAGATAAAAAATTAAAAATGTTATCAGTACCGTAAATGCCGTTTGAAAAATATTTTGTAATATAACTTGCCAATCCATATCTATCATCCAAAAAATATTTTTGCAGTAGTGTATCTTTCCTTTGTTACATGACGTACATTGGAAGCAGCTTCTTTCAATGAAACATTTTTAATACTTGCACCACTAAGGGAAACCATATATCCATATTTCTCTTTTAACACAAGTTGTGCCGCTTTTACACCAAATCTTGTCCCCAGTACCCTATCAAAAGCAGATGGACTGCCTCCCCGTTGTAGATGTCCGAGAACAACCGCCCTTGTCTCCAAACCGGTTCTATCCCTCAATTCTTTTGCAAGAACCTTTCCAATACCAATCCCGCTCCATAATTGTGAGTGTCCGAACTCATCCTTTTCTGCGGAATGGAGGATATGAGCTCTTAATTTGGGGTCATCTGCGCCCTCTGCAACTGCAATAACGGCGTATCCATTTTGTTTATATGCTTTTTTTATCTTTCCGGCAAGTTCATCTACATCAAATGGTTCCTCCGGGATCAAAATAAAATGTGCCCCGCCGGCAATACCACCGTGAAGGGTGATCCAACCTGCTGTTCTACCCATGACCTCTACCACCATTACTCTTCTGTGTGCCTTTGTTGTAGTATGAAGCCAATCCATCATTTCCATTACCCGATTGATCGCCGTATCGAACCCGAAGGTATAATCGGTTGCATTGACATCATTATCTATTGTTTTCGGAACCCCGATTACATTCAGACCTTCTGTTGAAAGTTTATATGCAACACCAAGCGTATCATCTCCACCAACTGCGATCAATGCATCAAGATTGAGTTTTTTATAGTTCTTTTTAACGATCGCAACACCATTTTCCCTCTTATAAACATTGGTTCTTGAGCTTCCAAGTATCGTTCCGCCAGCTCTATGGATATCAAAAACCTTTTTAATGGTCAAGGTTTCATAATCATTCTCCAGCACTCCTTTCCAGCCAAGATGAAATCCCAGTACCTCATAATTATTTTGGATAAGAGGATATGTTATACCTCTGATAACTGCGTTTAATCCTGGGGCATCTCCACCACCGGTTAAGATACCGACTCTCTTTGCCATATCAGCCTCCACTATAAGATATTTTAGTTTTTTTTTCATTTTAAGTCAAGTTTTTGTCATGAATGTGTCCCGGACTCGATTAGTCTATTCGTATTCGCTCAGCGAACTCTGTTCGCTTCTTAATTTATACGGTAGAGGGACGCAGTCTTGGGACACACCTCTGCGAGGAATGTCCCGCTTGTTTTCGGTATATTTTCTTTTGAACCTCTTTATCTATTTTCTTTGGCTATATTGTTCTCGGGTGGTTTATCGTTATCTAAGGAAGAGTCCGGGACACATCTCAACAAAAAAAAGTCTCTTTGTTGAGGTATGTCCCTCTTTTGTTTGGAACGGAGATTAATATTGTTTTTAACTAACCTCTAACCTCCAACCTCTGTTTTTACCTATATTTCTTCAGTAGTCCGGTTCTTTCATTGAATTCTTTGATCTTCTCATCCCATTCTATATAAGAATGAAAATGTTCCGTCCAATAGTTTTCATCATACCATTGAGCATTGAGTTCTTCTACCGTTTTTCCCTGCTGTTCTATCCAGGTAAAATATTTTAAGTTATGCATCCTTTTTTTATCATAGTAAGAAAGTTCAAGCATATTGTCTTTATCCACACCATCAAGATATTTTCCATAATGAAGTTCGGCATCACCGATTTTATACTCTCCGTATTTTTCTCTTTCCTCTTTAAGGCGGCTTTGATAAAGTTCCATTGAATCCGTCGCAACGGTAAAAATGATATCGTTTTCATTCATTTCATAGTATTTTGCTATCTTAATTGCACTTAATACATTGGCGATTGAGGAGATTCCTAAAAGATCGAGTTGATCAACAATTTTTTGTGAAATACCAAGTTCTTTTAAGAATTTATGCCCTATCTGCTCATTAAATAATCTCATAAGCGACATACACGCTTGATCATCGATATCCACGACCATATCAGTATTTTTCATATTGTGTATCCATGGTACATGTTTATCCCCGATCCCTTCAATTCGGTGTCCGCCGTATCCATTTAGAAGAAGTGTCGGGCATTGTAATGCTTCGCCTGCTACAACCTTGATCTTCGGAAATTTTTCCCTCAAATATTCTGCGCTTCCCAATGTGCCCGCCGAACCTTGTGTAAGGCATACTGCCGACATTCTTTGTCCTTCTTTTTTGATATTATTATAAACCTCTTCCATTGCAGCACCGGTTGCGACATAGTGCCATATTGCATTTCCAATCTCATCAAACTGATTTAGAATAACTATTTTATCGCCTCTTTCTTTTGTGAGTTCATGACATTTATCATATATCTCTTTTACATTACTTTCACATCCCGGGGTTGCAAATATCTCGGCATCAACTGTTTTAAGCCAGTCAAATCGCTCTTTTGACATTCCTTCCGGAAGTATTGCAATGGTCGGACATGCTAAAAGATATGAATCATAAGCTCCGCCGCGGCAGTAATTTCCGGTTGAGGGCCAAACTGCTTTTTGTGTTGTAGGATCAAATTCACCTGAAACCAGTCTCGATACAAGCGGTCCGAAGGTTGCACCGACCTTATGTGATCCGGTTGGAAAAAATTTTCCGATCAATACAACTATCCTTGCTTTAACACCGGTAATTTCAGATGGAAACTCAATATAATTAATATTCCCATAGCCACCGCCAAACTTTTTGGGCTCATTTTTCCATGTTATACGAAATAAATTCCGTGAATTAAGATCCCATAAGCCTATGTTTTTCAATTCTTTCTGAATTCCTTCGGGGACGGTTTCGGGATTTTTCATCTCTTCATAAGTTGGAAGGATAATATCTCTTTCCCTGCATCTTTTAACTATGTTTTCCAAGATTTTTTCTTTTCGACTCATATATAAGTCCTCCGTAAATTTTTGTAGGGTTGCATTTTATCACTATTTTAAAAAAAAATCAACCTATTTTGACTAAAACCGTATTCTACTGTATAATAACAGTATGGATTTGGCAAAAGGGATGTTCTACTTTTTCCTAATTGGTTTTATAATAATGATTGCAAATTCCATTAGTATATACCATCTGGAATTTTCTCAAAGGAAAATTTTAAATATTTCGGTTTCCGAAAAAAAACTTTTTTCTAAAGCAGTAAAATTATTTAAAAAATATCATGTATATAAAATGAATTCCATCAATATAAAAGTTAAAAATACCCATATTCAAAGAGCAACCTTTTACGCTAATAAATCAAACCCTTCTTTTTTTGAAAAATATTTTCTTTACAATTCCTCCTATCTACTTCGTCTTGATTATAAAACGGGGAAAATTAAGGATATTACAATGGAACAATGTAAAAATATTCGCCCGTCCCGTTATTTTTCAAGAAAATATTCACTCACAAAAATTGTAAAAAATATTTCAAAGATGTATAATATAAACAAATTCAATTTTTTAATTGATTTTGAGGATGGCGTTATCTTTTTAAACGGTAATGAGAATCATATTATTTTGTTAGGAGATGTCTTATGAGAAAACTTTTTTTCATTCTCTTTTTTGCTTTTGCGGTCTCTTTTTTTGCTGCTGATCTTGGAAAAATAGATAATTTAGATCTTATGCTTTCTTCCGATTGGGATAAATTAACCTCGTATATTTCAGAGGATCCGGGGCTTTTACCGCTTATCGGTTCAAGGATAAGGATAGATATCCCTCAAGAAAATCTTTCCAAATATATAATTATTCTCGGGCATTTTAGGTACAAAAATTCTTTTTTCCCGGTAAAAATTGTCTTTGAGACCATTTTAAGTGAAAGAATAAAAGCTTCCTGTATAACATATTTTTTAAGCATCTTTGATAGGGATTCCATCGCAATCCTGAAAAAATATTTGATCGATGGTGAAAAATTTAATCAAGTTCATTATATCATTCTGGAAAAATTATTAAGGGAAAGGAAGACGATAGACAAGTTCTTTGATGCTCTCTATACAGAAAAAGGCGATAAAAATCTAAATGCAATACTTGCAGCATCTTATCCGATCATTTTTAAGGAAAGACTCGTCAATAATTTCATAAACGGAACGGGAGATATTGAGAATGTCGCCTATTCGCTTTTTTATATTACCCATTTTTTAGATAAAAAAGATATTGTGGAAATTTATAAAAAAATAAAAAATGACAGCAGTAAATTATTTTATTTTATTCCTATCATTGAAAAAAATGGTGAAAAAGCAGGGTTTAAGATATTGAAATCATTAAAAATATCCAAGGATGAGAATCTAAAAAAATTAGCAATGGCAAAGATCGATGAGATTAAAAAAGTTTTGGAAGTTCCATGGATAAAAGATAAGATCCAGACAGCAGATATTCCACATGAAGATTTTCAAAATTTGTTTAACGACCTCATAAAGGATCCATATACAAACTATGATATTCAAAGAATTGTAAAGTTGAGCAGTAGTAATGAAATAAATAAATTAAAAGACTTGAATGTTCATATTGCAAAATCAATGAATCCGAACGATCTAATTAAAATAGACCGTATCAATAATCTTATATTTATATTAAAGATCGCAAATTTTTATTCTTATATAGTCGGATTGTAAAATGAAGGTTATAGCCGGGCAATTAAATTTTACAGTAGGAGCTTTACAAAGAAACTATGAAAAGATATGTAAGGTTCTATCAAAAAATAAAAAATATGATATTATTGCATTTCCCGAGCTTGGCTTAATGGGTTATCCACCGTTTGATCTTTTGTTTAAAAGATCGTTTCTAAAGGAAGAGGAAAAATATTTACTAAGGCTTGCAATGAAATTTCCGGAAAAACCAATAATTATCGGAAGTGCGGTTAAGATTAAACAATTACCAAAAAACAAATATGACAGTACCGCGGTAAATGATTTCCCATATAAATTATACAATGTTGTAAAAATACTTTTTAAAGGAAAGGTAATCGGATTTCAAACCAAATTTAATTTGCCGACCTATGATGTTTTTAATGAATACAGATATTTTTCATCCGGCAAAGATGTAAAACTTTTCTACCTTATAGAAAAAAATGGTTGTGTTGATGATATTATTCCATTTACGATTTCCGGTAAAAAATTGATAAACAGCAAATTTAAAGAACCGATGACAAAAAAGGAAATTGAAAATTTTTACAAAGGCAAAGGGAAATGGTTAGGTCTTTCTATCTGTGAAGATCTTTGGATCAAAGAAAGTGTTCCGTACATACAGGGGAAGTTCGGGGTTGATCTTCTTATCAATGTTTCTGCTTCACCATACTATAAAGGCAAAAAAGAAATAAGAGAAAAAATCCTTAAAAATATCTCAAAGAAATATGCCACCGATGTGATCTATGTAAATCCTGTCGGAGCTCAGGATTTTCTTATATATGATGGCGAAAGTTATCATTATAAAAATGGAATACTGATGGACAGATCCGAGTCATTTAAAGAACAGATCAAGGTATTTAATACAAAAAAAAGATCAAACTATATCCCCGTAAGATCAGATCACAATGAAGAAATATTTCAAGCACTTACACTTGGAATAAGTGATTATTTTAAAAAGAATGATTTTAAAAAGGCACTCATAGGACTTTCAGGCGGCATTGATTCCGCAATAGTTGCTCTACTTGCCTCTGCTTCATTGGACCCCAAAAATATATTGGGGATACTTATGCCCGGACCCTATTCATCGGAACACTCGGTAAAGGATGCCGTGAAGCTCAGTAAAAATCTCGGAATAGGTTATGAAATCATAAATATCACAAGTATATACGAGGAATATATTGAGACAATATCCAAATATGAGAAAATAAAAAAATATTCTGTAACGGAACAGAATATTCAAGCAAGGATAAGAGGAAATATCCTAATGGCTTATGCAAATAATATGGGTGGTATTGTACTTTCAACCGGCAATAAATCAGAACTTGCGGTTGGATATTCTACGCTTTATGGCGATCTTGCCGGTGGTATAGCAGTTATATCCGATCTTTATAAAACGACAGTCTATAAACTCGCACGATATATAAATAAAATTTACGATTGGAAAATTATTCCTGAAAATATTATTGAAAAACCCCCGTCCGCAGAGTTGAAACCGGATCAAATGGATCAGGATGATCTGCCCCCCTATCCGATTCTTGATCAAGTATTAAAATTTTACATAGAGAAACATTTATCCGCAAATGAAATTTCACAAAAGGGTTTTGATAAAAAAATGGTTCTATCGATTATTAAAAAGGTTGATAGGAATGAATATAAACGAAAACAAGCTCCTTTTGGTTTTAAACTCACACCGAAATCCTTTGGTTTCGGCAGAATTATGCCTATAACTCAAAAATATGAGCAGAGATAAATTTTGTTATTCCAACATCAAATTGTTATTTTTTTATTCCGTTAAAAAAAATATTGTAAATGTCTTTTCTAACGACATTTGAAGATTTAGTAAATTAAAGATAAATTCTAAAGATTTTTCCCATTTCAATAAATTTTTTATTCCTCAATCAGAAAGATTGAAGTTAAAGATGAAATATAGTTTCATCTTTAAAAAAGTAAATAAATTAAAAGGTAGAAGATGAGAATTTCAATCTTCTATACTAAACATTTATTACTTTTAATGAAAAAAATTTATTATTTTTAATCTGTTAAATCCGTCTAATCTGTGGTTAATATTCTTACTTAAATTCCGGATTTTTTTTCCTTTGCGTTCTTTGCGTCTCTGCGGTGATATTTTTTCTTTTGTCTGAATCACAAACAAAAAAACAAAGATAAATTTTTGATTTTTATTGAATTTATGATAGAATAATATTATTAAAGCTATTTGGAGGAAAGATGGAGAAGATTCTACTGAAAGAAGCCGACAGAACTGATATTTTTTTCCCGTTTAAATATGATGCCGTTACAGATGATCCGATAAAAGCGTTTAAATACAATGAGCATCTTATTGCTTTTGACGGGCGATCCGAAAAGAATAAATTTTATATCCTTATCTATGATTATTCATTAAAAAATGTTCTAAATTATAGAACAATACATTATCCGGATAGATCAATTACGGATAGGTATCTTCTACATAAAAGATTGAGAAAAGAGAATGATACAAAGATAAAAAAATTGTTTTCTATTTTTAATGAAACTATTTTTGATTTTAAGAATAAAGAAATTGAAGAACTCATTAAAAAAGAGAATGATTTTCTAATATATTTAAAGGGACTTACCCCTTATTTTATACCCAATTTAAATGAGATAAAAGTTCTTTATAATTATTTTCTCGAGGCAAAAGCGAAGGGGAAAAAAATACAAAAACCAATGTTTTCTGAAAAAGATAGAAAAAGGAATTTTCAGCGGTTGATATTGGAGTATAAAAAAATATTGTCGCCGAGTATAGTGGAGATTGAGAAAAAAGCAAGAAAAATGGCACAAGATTATTCCAAAACAATAGGGGAAAATATTGCCTATAAAATAAAAGACGGTGAAATAGAATTTGTTTTAAAAAAGAAAAGCTATTAATATTTCAGGAATAAATATTTGACTTAAAATTATATTATGGTAAAATATAAAAAATGAAACGAAAAGGAGAGTAGTATGGCAAAATACAAAATAGCAGTATTACCCGGAGATGGTGTTGGAAAAGAGGTTATTGAAGCAGCAATGATCGTTTTAAAAAGATCGGGATTTGATGCAGAGTATACCTATGGGGATATAGGTTGGGAATTCTGGAAAAACGAAGGCGAGGCATTGCCGGAAAGAACACTTGATCTTATAAGAAATTCCGATGCAACCCTATTCGGAGCAATAACATCAAAGCCGAAAGATGAGGCACAGAAAGAACTTTCAGCAGAACTTCAGGGGAAAGGATTTGTTTATTTTAGTCCGATAGTACGACTAAGACAGGCACTTGATCTCTATGTGAATATGAGACCGGCAAAGGCATACAAGGGAAATCCATTGAACTACCGTGATGATATTGACCTTGTAATATTCAGAGAGAATACGGAAGGAATGTATGCAGGCGTAGAATTCTATCCAATACCGGAGGATCTAAAGGAATATTTATTAAAAAACCATAAAAAAATGGGGAAATTTAAAGATATTCCTGCAAGGGATATTGCAATCTCAACAAGGATTATGACCAAAAAGGGATGTAAGAGGATCATTAGAGCTGCCTTTGAGTTTGCAAAGAAGAATAATCGCAGGAATGTTACAATTGTTGAAAAACCAAATGTTTTAAGAGAAACCGGTGCTTTGATGGTAGGAACGGCAAGGGAAATAGCAAAAGAGTATCCGGAAATACCTTACTATGAAACGAATATCGATGCAATGGCAATGTGGCTTATCAAAAACCCACAGGATTATGATGTTCTGATCGCTGAAAATCTTTTTGGTGATATCATTTCCGATGAAGCAGCTCAATTGATCGGTGGTCTCGGCTTTGCCTGTGCAGGAAATATCGGTGATAATATCGCTGTATTTGAACCGACACATGGTTCCGCCCCTAAGTATGCGGGTTTATACAAAGTAAATCCGATCGCTACCATTCTTGCTGCAAAAATGATGGTTGAATGGCTCGGTGAAAAGGAGATCGGTGAAAAAATCGGAAAAGCAATTACTGAAAATATTGCAGCAGAAAAGGTAAAAACCTATGATATGAAAGGAAATAACACCACGCTTGAGGTTGCAGACGATATTGCAAAAAGGTTGTAAGATGGGAAAGACAATTATTGAAAAGATATTTGAAGGACATTCAAGGGATACCGTCAAGCCGAAAGAGATAATCTGGCTTGATATGGATATTGCAACTGCTCGTGATTTCGGCGGACCGAATGTTGTTAAGAATTTAGAAAAATATTATCCTAATGATCCGATTCCTAAGGATAACAAAAAATTTATATTTACATTTGATCTTGTTGCACCTGCAAACAGCAAGAAATATGCAAACAATCAGCAGATATGCAGAGATTATGCAAAAAAAACAGGCGTAGAGGTATGCGATGTTGATAAAGGGATCGGCTCACATCTTTTGTATGATTATGGAATAATAACTCCGAATATGACGGTTGTCGGAACAGACAGTCATTATAACATTCTCGGTGCTTTTGGAGCATTCGGACAGGGAATGGGTGATATTGATGTTGCATATATCGTAAAAAAAGGCAGAACATGGTTCGAGGTTCCCGAAACGGTTAAGATCACTATCAAAGGAAAATTTGAATTCCCCGTAACTTCAAAAGATCTCACTCTTTTTATATTAAGAAAGATACAGACAAAATTTGCACTTGGAAAGGCAATTGAATTTTATGGAGAGGTCTTTGATAATTTCACAATGGCTGATAGGATCACCCTTTGCAGCATGGTAACGGAGATGGGTGGAATAATCGGATTTATACCCTTTAATAAAGAAAATATCGATGATATGAGAAATAGATCGCAGAGAGAATTTCAGATGCCGTTTGAAGCGGATAGCGATGCCGGTTATAAAGATGAGATAACGATTGATATTCAAGGATTAAGTCCGCAAGTTGCATCTCCCCCGTATCCTCACAATGTTTTTGATGCATCGGAACTTGGTGATATTAAGATCGATTCGGGATTTATAGGAAGCTGTACAAATGGAAGGTACAAAGATTTTGAGTTAGCATACAAAATACTTGAAAAACATAGCATGAAACCCGGAGTTGTTCTCTCCCTTGTTCCTACTACTCGTGAGGTATTTGCAAAGATGCTTGAAACAAGGCTGTTAAATAAATTCTTTGAAAAAGGGGTTATCATTTCCAATCCCGGGTGCGGCGGATGTGCAGAAGGGCACATCGGAATGACGGGTAAAGGGCAATTTCAGATATCTACGGGGAATAGGAACTATCCGGGAAAACAGGGAGCGGGAAAGACATATCTTGCCTCTCCTGCAACTGTTGTAGCATCGGTAATTACCGGAAAAATCACAGATCCGAGAGAGTTGCTTTAAAGACGGGAAAAAGGGAATACGGAGAGGTTAGAGGCTTGAGGTTAGAGGTTAGTTAAAAACAATATTAAAATCAGTGAATAGTTAATAGTGAAAATGCAAAAACAAAAAAATTCTGTCATTCCTGCGAAAGCAGGAATCTATCTTTTAACCTTCAAAACATGAGATTATTACGCCTTTGATGTGAATCAAAGGCTCATAATGACTTCGTCACTTTTGACCTTGAACCTTTGAACTTTTTAACCTTTTAACCCTTTTTATGTGTCCCGGATTCTTCCCTAGATGACAATAGACTACCCGAAAACGATATAGACAAGGAAATAAGAGAATAAGGGAATAAGTAAAAAAATATTAAATTCAAAAAACA
>JAUXGM010000079.1 GCA_030622125.1 bacterium
TAGACTCATACTATGTAGTTGATGCTGACGGAAACTATAATAATGATAAATACGATGGTGGTGTTATTGTAGGCGAAATTGAAAGAACCGGTATTTACGGAATATTTGTAAATACAAATAAAGCCGTGAATAAGAACTTTGATGCAAAATTGATAAGGGTGTATCCAAATCCTTGCAAATTTAAAAATGGAGATTCATTTATAAAAATCGATAACTTCGGAATAATTTCAAATATTAAAGATGTAAAAATATATACTATTTCCGGAGAACTTGTTGCCACTTATGAAGATGCAATTAAAAATTATAATGATGGAAATGATTATCTTCAATGGGATCTTGAAAATGATAGCGGTTCTTCCATTGCCTCAGGAATTTACATTATAACAATTGAATCCACTACTGGAAAAAATGTGATAAAAAAGATCGCAGTAATAAAATGAGCGAAGCGAACAAAGTTCGCTGAGCGAATACGAATAGACTAATCGGGGGACGTACCTCGGATGTTTAGGTGCGTCCCTCTACCCTATGAATTCTGAGGTTAAAGGATGATAAGAAAAACAATAACATAAAACAGTAGAGGTATGTATGAAAGCATTTAAGGTATTATTATTGATTATTGTGTTAATGTTCAGCATTATCGGATGTACCAAACAAATTGATACTTCAAAGATCGAAAAGAAAAACGGATTATATTATGAGATCGGTAAATCAAATCCCTATACGGGAAAAACTATTGATAAATACGATAACGGTAAGATAAAACATAAAGAAAATTACAAGAATGGTAAAAAAGATGGTAAATCAATTTATTATTTTGAAACAGGTAAGATTAAGGAGATAGGTAATTATTTAGACGGTAAGGCAACCGGCAATTATATTAGATATTATTCCAATGGGAATTTATACGCAAAAGGTAATTTTATAGATAATAAAAAAACAGGAGTATGGAAATACTATTATGAAAATAAAAACGAAAAATTCCAAGCAAATTATAAAAATGGAAAAGAAGACGGAGTAGTTACATTCTATTATGAAAACGGTGCCCTCAAATCTAAAGCTACCTATAAAGACGGGAAGGGATACGGTGATTTTATTTCCTATTATGATAATAAACAAATAAAAGAAAGTTATAAATTAACAGGTGAATACATCTCTTATTATGACAATGGACAAATTCAGTCAAAAGGGAAATACAAGGATGAAAAAAAAGAAGGGGAATGGATATCTTATTTTAAAAACGGAAAGGTAAAAATTAAAGGTAGTTATAGTGCAGATAAAATGAATAGTAAATTTTCAATGTATTATGAAAATGGACAATTACAAATGGAAGGAATTTATATCAACGACAAACCGGAGGGCAAATCTATATCATACTTTGAAGATGGTAAACTCAAAGCAGAACAAAATTATAAAGATGGTGAATTGGTAAAATAGGAGCGTATAAATTTTAAGCAATCTCATCCCCTTCACCGTCATTGCGAATTATTTATTTTCTGTCATTGTCTTTTTTATGGAGTTTACCCCGTTGATACGGGGTCATCCTGAGGGAAACGAAGTGACGAAGGATCTCATTTTGTTCACCGTCATTGCGAAGGAGGTACCTGGCTCGCTTGCGGACCTGGCTCCGACTGTGGCAATCTCATTTATAAGTTGCGAAAGTTCTCCACCGTCCCCGATTTTTATATAATAGCATTTTGTCAAATGATTTACTATAATGTATATCATTTTGTAAAATGATTTAACGAAATGATCCTATTCTCCATTTTTTTCCAAATTAATCCCCTTCCAAAGCTTTGTAAAAACTTTCGAGTAAAACAAATATATCATCTTTTTTTATAATTGTTTCAATCCAATTTTTATTGATATTATCCAATCCATAATATGTTCCAGCCATACCGCCTGTTATTGCACCAATGGTGTCTGTATCTTCTCCCAAATTTACTGCTTTTAATACCGCTTCATTAAAGGAAGAGCTGTTTAAAAAAGACCATAATGATGCGGTAAGGGAATCTACAACATATCCAGAGGAGCGAATCTTGTTTTCAGAAAACTTTGAAATATCATTTTCAAAAATGTGACTGAAATGGTTTAATTCACATCTAAACGGGTGATCCTTATAAAAATTTTTGGCAATATTGTTTGTATTTATATACGCACTTTGAGGGGAATTTCCCTTTAATAATTGTAAGATAAATTGTATATAATATCCGCATGCAATTTTTGATCTCGAATGTCCATGAGTAATTGAAGAAACATCATGAACTATTTCAAATTGTTTTTTTATATCCATATCTTTAACATAAAATGCAAGCGGTAAAATACGCATTAATGATCCGTTTCCGTTGGAATATTCATCAGATGGTCCGGCATCCTTTGGAGAAATCCCTCTTTTTAAATTCTTCATTGCAATCCTTGTACCTCTGCCGATATCAAAACTCTTACCGAACGGAGTCCATAAACCGTTATCATACCAATCGATAAACTTTTTACCGATATCTTCTAAATTATAACCGTTTATTAAAGAATCAATCAGGCAAAGTGTCAGGGAACTGTCATCCGACCATGTGCCCGGGGGCATATTAAAGGTTCCGTATCCCGTCATCCCCGTAATATTTTTCTCTTTTACCTCGTCTCTTGACAGAAATTGTACGGGAATTCCCAAAGCATCACCGGTAATAACACCAAAAATTCCACCGAAAAATTTATTTTTATCCATTTCATTACCTCAAATTCTTATTAATTATACCATCTGGCAACATATTATCAGGGTGATATTCGTTCCTTTCCTCCATTTGATAACGGATACATTTCTCGTGATCCCCGAAACAGTAATTTTCAATGTATTTTTTATCAATTAAACCCCTTTCATAATATATTCTCATAGGACAACAACAGTACCATTTACATTCTTTGCTCTTATCAAAATTCATATTTTAATTTATCATAACCGCTGAGTACATTTTTACGCTTTTTCATTTTATTTACTATTTTTTTTAATATTTTATCTCCATACATTTGATACAAATATTTTAAATTTTTGATACTCATAATCTCATTTTTTACATTATAACATATTTTGCTGTTTTCGGTGGATTCTCTTCAGAAACTTAACTTAATTCCACCATAAAATAATCTTCCGTAAGCAGGAGCATACATAAATGCTGCATCATCCGTATGTTTTTCCGGTTGCACATAATCAAATAGGTTTTTAACACCGACATATCCGTCAAGGTCCTTAAATAGTGTTTTCCTGATCTTCATATTGACAATAGTAAAATCCGGAGTATGAACAATTTTAGTATTTGGTGATGACATATCTTCTTCTTCACAATAATCAATATACATTCTGCCCGTATAGTTTCCACTCACAGAAACTGATAAACCTTGATTTTCATAAAAAAATTCTACGAATGAGGTAAATTGTGGTACTCTTGAAATATGTTGACTTATATCATAATAATCCGTACCTGACCAATCATCTCTTTTATGTTCATACTTAGCGTCGGTATAACCTGAGTTTATGTTTATGCCGAGATCTCCAATAAGATTGAGTTTCATTTTTAATTCAATTCCCTGTGTCCAAGCATTATCAATATTCTGCCATTCATAATCGTAACCGAGTAATCTGGATTCATCGCTTGCATCACCAAATCCGATTTTATCCGAAAGGGCTGTTCTAAAAATATTGATACCGACATCAAAATTCTTCTTGAAATAATCCGTACTGAAATTGTAACTTAATGATTTTTCAGGGTTTAGTCCCGCAGGTTTATTAACCTTTGGAGAGCCACTGCATAAATGCAGGTCTTCGCTAAAGCCATAAGGAACTCTAAAACCGGTTCCGATACTGCTTCTTATATTTATATTTTTACCTTTGTAACTTACCGCCATTCTCGGATTAAAGGAGTTTTCATCATATTTTAATTCTACATTTTCAATCTTTGCAACCTTTGCACTTCCGCCGAATTTATCATTTGAATGGTGTGAATCATATCTTGCACCCAAAACTACTTCAAAATGATTGTTTATATGGAATTCATCCTGGATGAAAAATCCGTATTCAAAAGCTGATTTATTACTTTCGGAAAGATAATCCGCACCATAATCAAGGGAAGAGCTATCGATGATCACATATTTTCCGGATTCTTTTAAGGAATCATAATTCGATTGGAATCCCGTAAGGATATGATGCTTATCCATAAGAATATGATAATAACTGAGATTACTTATATATGAATCCTCTTTTGCAGTATAGGGCTGCATTATATCGGTACCGGGATAATTATCACTATGAGTTGCCATATAATCACCGACAAAGGTGTCATTGGTAGCATTTCGCTTATGAATTGCCGATGCAAAAGAAAATGAGAGCATATTTTTATCCGTAAAATATTTTTTATAACCTATCGTTGCTTGATACCTATTTGTTTTAATGTGTTCCGATGCCTCGGCATAAGGATTTTCAATAGTTTCCAATACTCCACCCTTTCTCATTTCATTTATTGCCTGTCCACTGAACATCAATACATCCTTACCGAACAATACATTACTTCCTTTAAGATTGAATCCGGCTGAAAAATTATCTGATTTTACTCTATCTGAAACACCATCGGATTCTGTTTTCCAGCCATCACCCGTTTGATCAATGACCCCGGCTTCATTTTTCTGAGCAAAGAACGCAATTCCCCAATTACCTGCTTTTATGGTATTATTTAAACTGAATTTATTTGTATCTTCACTTCCAAATTCAATATTTAGATTTGCATACGAATGGGTCGGCTCTTTTGTAATTATATTTATTACTCCACCGATCGCGCTACTCCCATAAAGTGCAGAACCGGCTCCCTTGGTGATCTCTATTCTCTCAATCATTGAATCGGGTATCTGTTGCAAACCGTAAACCCCGGCAAGACCGGTATAAATCGGTTCCCCATCAATCAATACCTGTGTATGATCACCCGATAATCCCTGCATTCTTACCATGCTGAAATTGCAGTATGAACATTGTTGTTCAACACGAATGCCATCCTGCCCTTCAAGTGCTTCATAGAGATTTGCTGCATCTTTGTTTTCAATTTCTCTTGAAGTGATGACCTCGGTTCTTATCGGTGAATCTTTAATATATCTCGGTGTCCTTGTTCCGGTAATAACAATTGTTCCACCGCCAAAGAGATCTCTGGTAAGATAGACATCCTGTTCTTTATACTTACCATTCTCAATTTCAACCTCAATCGTTTCAGCGATATAACCGGGCTTTGAAACCAATATTCTGTGCCTTCCTTCCGACAAAACCAAAAGGTACTCTCCTTTCTCATTTGATAGAGTAAAATTAACGGAATTATCCTGAAAGATCTTAACACCATAAACTATTTGGTTTGTCTTTTTACTAATAATTTTTCCGGTTAAAAATCCCTGTGCTTTTTCTGCGAAACCGCAACATACTAATAAAACCAACACCAAAAAGATAAATGCTTTTTTCATAAAAGCCTCCTATAAGTAAAATAGCCCACACTAAATAATGTAGTTTTATCTACTTTTCAAAAGTATAGCATATTATTTATAAAATGTCAAATGTTTTTTTTAAAATAGATACAAGCTCAAAGCCATTATTGCCATTCCTAAAATAGTTCCTGATATTGCTATATGACCTTTGCTATTCTCAAAAGATAATGGTAAAAGTTCATCAAAACTAATAAATACCATTATTCCGGCAACAAAAGCAAGAATAAAAGATAAAACAAAATCTGAAAGAAACGGCTTTAATATCAAAAAGCCGATAATTGCACCAATAGGTTCTGCAATTCCGGAAAAGAATGAGTAGAAAAATGCTTTTTTTCTGCTTTTTGTCGCATAATATATGGGCATTGAAACTGCAATTCCTTCAGGAATATTATGTATGGCAATGGCAAAACAAAGTGTTAGACCTAAATTTACATCCTTTACCGACCCCATAAACACAGCTAACCCCTCGGGGAAATTATGAATTGTTATGCCAAGTGCTGTAAATATACCTGCTGTCATAAGTTTTCTATTTTTTTTGTCAACCTTTACATGCTCTTCAATATATTCGTGGGGAATAAGAAAATCAATGAGCATAATAAATAGCATTCCGGAAAAAAAGGCGATATTTCCTCTCAAAAAACCAATCTCCGAAACGGATGATGAAAAGAGCTCTACAAATGAAACATAGATCATTACACCTGCTGAAAATCCAAGACAGAAACGAAGATAACTCTTTTTAAATTTTTTAATAAATAAAGAGATTAAACTTCCGATACCTGTGGAAATACCTGCTATAAATGTTAGTAATAATGGAAACCAAAACTCGGATTCATTCATTTTTCATTATTCTCCTATTCTTAAAATACATTTGGGATCATTCTCCACCTAACTTTTCTTTTATATTCTTCATATTCTTTCTTATCCTTTATCCGTTCTTTTATTATCTTGTATTTTTACTTCCTTTTAATTCTTTCGCAAAACTTTTCGCATTTTCTAAATCGTTTTCATTAGGTCTGCCTTTACATATTCCACCAATAAGTTTAAATGGTCCGACAATTTCAAATCCTCTACAATCAAATTCTCCAATGATATTGAAACCTTTCTTCAATAATTTCTTTTTTAATGGAATATGAAAGTGAGAAACTCTGTGACGAATATTATGAATAAAATTTCCCGCATTACTCATACCACTGGTTGAAAAAATAAACACTTTCTTGTCTTTCAAGTTGGGTAATTTATCAATTAGTTTGAATAAACTTTTATGATGTTTCCCAAAATATATTCCGGAACCAAACCCAATTAAGTCATATTCTGAAAGGGCATTTATCTCTACTTTACTTTTTTTGTCATTCTGAGCGAGTGAGCCAAAGCCCTGAACAGAGTGAAGGGGAAGAATCTCATGTGGTTTAACAATTCTCGCATCAAGAACTTCAGCCATTGTTTTAGCAATTTTCGAAGTGTTTTTATTATGTATTGAAATACAAATTATTAGAGTTTTCATTTTATCATTTCAAAGAGTTCATCTATCGGTGAATTTATAAAAATATCTTTTAGCTTGTGCTTTGCCAGTTTAAATTCTTTTTTCTCCTCATCCGTTACCGTTTTCAATTTTATTTTTGTTCTTATGCTAAAGAAACTGCCGGAAATTTTTTGAAATATTTCTTTCTTTACCTTTATTATTATTTTCTTACCGGTTGACTTCCTCATAAAAACAAACGAGTAGTTTTCTTCCGATGTTATTAGATTACTTGTTCCTTCCGGCAACTTAATCTCAAAATCTTTTCTCCTTTTCACTCGTGTTATGAATTCAAAGGTATCTTCTGCTCCGTGAGTTGGCAATGAATTTATTATCTTGAAATCCTCTCTTTTCGGTATCTCATCTTTCCAGAGTTCTGATATGGCAAGTTGTGTCGCTCTAAAAGCAATCACAACACAGGGACAAATATCTCCATGGTATTTTTCCACATCTTTTAGTGAAATTTTAAGCACACTATCCTCGTCATAAATTGATATGGAAGATATTTCCGTATTCTTTTCCTCACATCCATTGAAAATATTGAATGCAAGAAATAAACAAACCATTACTGCAAATGTTCTTTTCATTTTACTATTCCTCCTATTTTATTAAGTTTTTCAAAAGGTCATCTCTACTTTCCCGGTAATTTCGCGCCCGGGTGTTTTCAAATTCCATGACTCTTTCCATTGTTTATCAAAAATATCTCGGACAGATACAGCTGCTGAGATATGTTTTTTAATTTTTCTGCTGATATTCACACTGAAATTGGTATAGCCGTTCAGTTTTTTGGTATTCTCAAGGTCGTCGTATCTTTCACCCTCATAATGTCCCGTCAATTTAAAAGTAGCGATTTTGGGATGTTCATAGACTAAACAGATGCTGACATTATGTTCAGGCTGACCTGTCAGCCAATTGCCTTCATAGTCTTCGGAAATATAACTACCGCTTAGTATATCGGCATCAATTTTTTCTACCTCGGTTTTAAGATAGGTGTAATTAGCTAAAAGTGAAAAATTGGATAATTTATATCTTAAACCAAGCTCAACACCATTAGTTTTTACTTTATCTATATTGTGCCATTTAAATTTCTTTGTGCCGTCTTCTTCTTTCCAAAAAACTATATCCATCCAATCTGAAATATCATTGTAAAAATAGAATAAGTTGGCGGTAAAATTCTTTAAGAATTTTTGTTCTATGCCAACCTCATAATCTATTGTTTGTTCGGGCTCAATATCAGGATTACCCACTCTCATTTTACCGGGTGGACATTCAAATGTGCCAAAAAGTGAATATAGATATGGCACATCGGAAGCTTTGCCAACTGAAAGTTTTACCGCGGTCAGGTCAGATATATTATATGCTAACCCGATCTTCGGATTGATTATCTCATCTGATTTAGAACTATATTCAGCATTTTGAGTAGGATCGGATGAATCCGTATAGGAGCCGTCTTTGGTCTTAAACCAATCATAACGAGCACTTAGATTTAGCAATAATTTACCCAATTCAATTTCATCCTGACCAAAAACCGACCACCTTGATTGTTTGCCCTTTGCAACAGTTTTTCTTCCGGATTCCCATACACTTTCATTTTCCATCTCACCATTGCGGTAATCAATACCATAGGTTAGAAGTTGTTTACTGCCCAAAGGACTGGTTAGAGTAAGATTACCGCCCATATCTTTCACAGGGATGATATCTTCCATTTCTATTTTATCGTAACCCCAGTATGATTTTTTTGGGTTGGGTTTGGCATCATAGGTATCACCAAACCTTTCGTCAAGATAAAATATATTTGAAGATATTTTTAAATTCCCGTCTTTTTTTATATACCCAGCAGTAAATCTATCTCTTTTAAAATTCTTGATAAAGTATTTTCTTCCCATCGTAGTTTCTTCATCCCATTTTGAATATCCAAAAGTCAGTTTTGAATTTCCGGTTAACCAATAATTAAAATTACAAAAGAAATTATAAGCATTTCTATCCTGATTAACGGCATTTTCTTTAAAAGCATCCATAATATTCCCGACTATTTTTTCTGCTTGCGCCTGTGTTTTTCCTTTCTTCATCATTGCCTCTATTTTTGCATTCGTGATGGCATCATAGTCCCATGAATCATATCCGGTGTTTTGGAATATATTCAAGTGCATTATATAACTCAAATTATCAATTAAATATCCTGAAAAAGTAGCATTGACAGTATAAGCGGAATTGCTTCCCATTGAGCTGTTAATATTACATTTGCTTTTAGGTTCGGTTTTTTTTGTAATTATATTAATTACACCACCCATAGCACTTGATCCGTAGAGTGAAGAGCTTGCACCTCTGACTATCTCTATCCTCTCAACAATTTTCACTGGTAATTCATTCCATTTCGCACCGCCACAGGCATACCTATTGATAGGAATGCCATCTTTCATTACCAAAGTTGCTCTTGGATGTGGGAAGCCCCTTAAACGAACCCATGTTCTTGCCGAGCCTGCTCCCTGCGGTCTTGTAACTATAATTCCGGCATACTCACTTAAAAGTTCATCAACATATTTTGCCGATGATCTCTCGATATCTTTTTTTGTTATGATAGATACGCTGGAAGCAACCTTATTTAAATTCCTCTCTCCTCTTGTTGCAGTTACAGTGATCTCTTCATGCAATAATATTTTTGTTCTTGTTTCCTCCGCATATACATTTCCTGAAAATAGCACAGTTACAATAAACATTGCAAAAGGCATAAATCGCTTCTTCATACAAGCCTCCTATAAGTAAAATAGCCCACACTAAAAAATGTAGTTTTATCTACTTTTTAAAAGTATAGCATATTATTTATAAAATGTCAAGTACTTTTTGAAATATTTGCGAAATTCTAAATATCCAACCCCGTTAATCCTTCCGTCATTCTGAGGGAGCGAAGCGACCGAAGAATCTATCTTTTTTTATTATTCTTCATTTATATGGGGTCTACCCCGTGATAATCTCATATTTCTGTCATTATGAACCATTGATTTATCAATGGTGTAATAATCTCATATTTCGAAGATCAAGAAGAAGAAAATAAGGCAATAAGGAAAAACTGGAATATCCTCCTCGCGTCATTATGAGGATTTTGAAAAAATCCGTAATAATCTCATATTTCACAGGTCAAGAAGAAGTAAATAAGGCAATAAGGAAATAAGACAATAAGGAAAAACTGGAATATCCTCCTCGCGTCATTATGAGGATTTTGAAAAAATCCGTAATAATCTCATATTTCACAGGTCA
>JAUXGM010000164.1 GCA_030622125.1 bacterium
GTTTGCAAATTATAACATTAATACCACATTGCTTCATAATACTCATTCATGGATCATTATAGCAATAAATAGAAAATAGAAAAAAAAGGATGGTTTTCTGCGAGCCGGGGGATGATATTTTGACATTTTTTTGGTAACTGCTTTTTTTATATTTTTTCATGCAGGATTTAGACGTACTTTGCTTTTGATTCTTTCTATTAATTTGCACGCCAAATCCAATGATATTTTAATCTCATCGTATGAATACACCACAGGAGGTCCCGGTGGATAGCGGTCTTCAATATAATACTTGGTAGCCTTATCACAGAAATCAGTAAATTCCTCTAAAGAAGGCTCGTCTTTAATAAGCCCGCCGACTAATTGAACTAAGTCATGTGTTTTTTTAGGAATTATATTTTTATAAACTAAAAATCCCTTTAAATATTTCTCTACTGCTTGGTGAATATGATGAGTAATCGTATCGGTATATCCTTACTCTTTATATAAAAGTTTAGCGGTCTCAATATCATGTTTGCCTCTTTCAAACCATTCCGTAACCTGTTTTTGTTTCATTTCATCCATATAATACCTCGCCTTTTTTAAGTATTTCTTCAATGAAAAAATCTTTCATTTTCTTTCTTTGATTTAGTTCCTCTTCTGTATATACAAGGGGTGATATGGATATTTCGAAAATAAATTCTCGCAATATTCTTCTTACCATCAGCCATCTTTGCATTGATTTTTCGTTGGTATCTTTAATAATCAAAAGGTCGATATCGCTATCCTCGGTTGGGTTTCCATAAGCATACGAGCCGAAAAGTATAATTTTCTTCGGTTTATATTCATTCACAATTTTCTGAGTTATAGTCCTTATTAATTTCCTATATTTCTTATTACCAATCATAATAACTTTTTTCTATTGTATAGGCAATATCTAACTAAATATACAAAATTGTATTTAGCATTAAAGTTTAGTAAATTAAATTTTATTTTTTGCTTCACATAGAGTTATAGCATAAAAATGCAAATTTTGCAATTTTAATGAAAATGATGTATAATTCCCCAATGGAGGTGTTGTTTTGAGACAACTTATTCCGTCATTTATTCATGAGAACTACCTTAAAGGCAAGTATTCCGGTTATTTTATCGGGAGCGTAATTTCTGTTGATATTAAAGGATTCACTCCTCTAACCGAAGCCCTTATGAAAAGCGGTAAATATGGAGCTGAAATTCTCTCAGAGGTCATCAACGGGATCTTTGAAAAGGCGATCCATATTGTCTCTGAAAATAACGGTTTTATTACAACTTTTGCAGGAGATGCTTTTACAGCAGTTTTCCCAGGGGATTGTTTGAAATACTCTCTCCGGGCAGGTAGAAAAATAAGATCTTATATCAATGAACTTCGGAATATAAAAACTCAATACGGAACATTCCCGGTCTCAATACGGATCGGACTTGCTTTCGGCAAGATTTATTGGGGTATTGCATCAGGAAAAAGACAGTGTTCGTATTACTTTAGAGGGCGTATAATCGCAAATGCGTCAATAGCTCAACAGGAATGCCAACCCGGTAAGATCAATATCTGTTCTGCATCTAAAAAAAGAGAAGATCATTATCATTGGGAACCAATCATAAGCAACAATAGTGAGTACGAAAAAACATTAAATAAATTTATTCCGGATAGTGTCCTTGAATTGAATACAATTGGAGAATTTCGCAACATAGTTTCAGTTTTCATATCCTTTTCCGTTAAAGATGTCAATCTGGATACCTTTGTTGTCAATCTATCCGATCGTGTCCTTGATTCAGGCGGGTTTCTGAATAAAATAGATTATGGTGATAAAGGGTGGATAGCTTTATGCATCTTCGGTGCCCCCGTTGCAATTGAAAATATGATAAATCATGCCTTAAATTTTACCCTGCAATTGAAAAGGGATTATCCATCCTTAAAGATTGGAATTGCAACCGGCAAAGCATTTTCGGGTTTTATCGGTAGTTCAAAAGCCTGTGAATATACATCGCTCGGTAAAGTGGTCAACCGCTCAGCTCGGCTTGCTACCGTGAAAGGTCCATCTCGAATACTTACCGATAGTAAGATCTTTGATCACACATACAACAGATACAAATATGTGGAAATCGGTGAATTAAAATTGAAAGGATTCGATTCAAAGGTTTCCGCTTACGAACTTATTAGTGCACAGAGGGGGGAGGAACGGCTTTTTGAAGGGCACCTTATCGGTAGAGAAAGTGAACTTTTGATGCTTAGAAAGAAAATAGCAACTTTAAAGATTAAAAAAAAGGGCGGACTTGTATA
The DNA here is from genome assembly GCA_030622125.1 of bacterium. Classification (GTDB taxonomy): domain Bacteria; phylum AUK180; class AUK180; order AUK180; family AUK180; genus JAUXGM01. Next base: position 2,294 of record JAUXGM010000164.1, read on the forward strand.
TATTGACGGTCCTGCAGGGATCGGTAAAAGTTGTCTTGTGGAATCTTTAAAACTTGAGGCCGGTTCCTCTGATATTTCCTGGCTTTTTATGCCTTGTGATGAGATAATTAGAGACAGTTTCAATCCATTTATATATCTTTTAAAAGATTATTTTTTGCAGTCTGAAGATGCTTCTTCGGAAGAGAATCGTAGAAATTTTGAAGAACAATTTCAACTCCTATTAGAAACTACATACATAGAGAAAATAGCTTCGGAATTGTCCAGGACACAGAGTATCATTGCTGCACTTTTACATTTCTATTATCCTCATTCCCTATATGAACAACTTGATGCAAAAGGTAGATATGAGAATACCGTATCCGCACTAAAAAATTTGATCTATGCAATCAGTAGTAAATTTCCTGTTGTGATGGAACTGGATGACGGGCAGTGGATTGATGAGGATACATTAATTGTGTTGAGGGAACTTACTCTTGAAATGAGTGAATATCCGATTCTTATCTTTTCCGAATGCCGATACCGTGATGATGGAAGTCCTTATGACTTTAAACTGAATATTCCATCGGAAAGAGTAAATCTTTACTCGCTGAGTTCCGATGGGGTACATCTTCTTCTTGAAGAATGCCTGAAAAATGAGGTTACTGATGATCTATTTCATATTGTATTAAAAAAGAGCGAAGGAAATCCATTCTATGTGGAGCAGATAGCACTCTATCTGATGGAATCCGGATCTCTCAAGAAAGTATTTGGAAAATTTGCTCTGGATAACATTGATATTGATATCCCGATTGACATTAGTTCCGTAATTATCGCCCGAGTTGACCGGCTTGAAGCAAGATTGAAGCAACTGATAAGTACCGCATCGGTAATTGGTAAGAAATTCTCTATAAAGATACTGACAAGTATGCTTAGAGGGACTGCCATTGAGAATGATCTCAAAAGAATAGAACATGAAGCAATCTGGTCTGCACTAACGGATATCTGGTATGTTTTCAAGCACGCAATGATCAGGGATACTGTTTACGGAATGCAACTTCAAAATACTTTAAAAAAGCTCCATAAACTTGCAGGTGAAACCATAGAAAAAATCTATTCAGATGAATTGTCTTCCCATTATGGAGCACTTGCATACCATTTTGAAAAAGCACCGGTAGAAGATAAAGCTAAATATTATCTGAAAAAAGCTGCTGAACAGTCCCGTGACAACTACCAAAATAATGAAGCGATCAGATTTTTCAATAGACTTATTAAACTCACGGAAGATAAGGTTGACCGAATTGAAATACTTCTTGAAATAGGTAATATATTCAAACTGATCGGATACTGGAAAGATTCAAAAGAAACATTACTGAATGCTTTAAAAAACGCACGGAAAATCTCTTCAAAAGAACTTGAAGCGAAAAGTACGCAGTTTCTTTCAAATTTATTCTGGCACTCCGGTGAATTTGACGAATGTCTTGAATATGGTCAAATATCGTACAACATATATTCTGAACTAAATGATTTGAGGGGTATGCGTAGTGCAATTGCCGATGTCGGATATGCGTATTATTATTTGAATGATTATGGTAAGTGTTTAAAGAGTTTCAATGAACAGTTGGTTCTTGCTAATGAAATTGGGGATCCTCTCCTGATTGGTATTGCTTATGATGATGTGGGGGCGATCTATAATGATATGGGGGATTTGAAAACATCTCTTAAATATCACCTGAAATACTTGAGGATTAGCGAAAAATTGCATGATAAAAAACATATACGGATAGCTTATCAAAGTCTCGGGAATATCTATTTTGCTATGAGTAGATATGATAAATCCTTGAAGTGTATTGATAAGCTTTATAAACTATCCGTTGAACTCGGTGATCGGTTTAGGATAGGATTTGCCACATTATCTTATGGGAATATAGAACAAGCTCTGGGACATTACAGAAAATCAGTAGAATGGTCGGAAAAAAGTCTTGTTATGTCAAAAGCACAAGAAAATAATATCGGAATAATATATATCTTAAATATACTTGGTAAATCTCTGATGCAGCTTGGAGAATATTCTCGTGCCGAAGAATGTTTCATTGAAGGTCGTAAATTAAGTAAAAGCTTAAAAAATGATCGTTCCATAGCACATATAACGGGTTATTACGGTATTTTTCTCAATTGGCTTAAAAGATATGATAAAGCAGAAAAAATGCTGCTTGAAGCAATCGCTATTTCAAACAGACATAAA
>JAUXGM010000100.1 GCA_030622125.1 bacterium
CATTTAATAACTGAAAATTTAAAGATTAATCTCAAATATTTTTCTGTTTTCAATAAATTTATTGTTTTTAATCTGTCTAATCTGTCTAATCTGTGGTTAATATTGTTATTTAAGTGCTGGATATTTCGCGGAGCCTGTGCTGAACAAAGTGAAGTGCTCAATATGACTGAATTGTATTTGACTTGTAACTTATGCACTGGTGCTTTTCTTTCTGTCTCTGTGCCTCTGTGGTTAATATTATTTTTAAATACTGAATTCTTTTACAAGCAAAATCCAATATGTTTCTGAAATTTTACACTTGAAATATTAGTAAAAAAATACTATAATATAAAATAAATATTTTTAGTGGAGGCTTGTATGGGCAAAGTATTTGAAATAACCTGGTATGGTAGAGGCGGACTTGGTGCTAAAACAGGGTCTATACTCTTAGCAGATGCTGCAATTGCTGCTGGGAAATTCGTTCAATCCTTTCCTGAATACGGTCCGGAAAGAATGGGAGCTCCGATAAAGGTCTACAACCGACTTGCCGATGAACCGATCAGATTGCATACCGCAATAACCAATCCTGATTTTATTATTGTTATTGATACGGCATTATTAGAGAACATCAATTTCGGGGAAGAGTTAAAAGATAACGGAACTATCCTCATCAATACGGAAAAATCACCGGAAGAGATCAAAAAAGATCTTAATTTGGGTAATACAAATCCAAAGATATATACAATTGATGCAACCGGTATTTCAATTAGGCATCTTGGAAAAAACATTCCCAATATTCCTATACTATCAGCATTCAGTAAGATTACGAATAAAATTGAGATCAATGAGATCAAAAAGCATATTCATGATAAGCTTATCATTAAATATGGTGAAGATATTATAGAAAAAAATATAGAAGCACTTGAAAAAGCTTATGCGGAGGTGAAAAATGAAAGAAATTAAAAAAAGCTGGAAAAATATTCCCATCGGTGGAAATATATTAGAAGCTGGAAATTCTAAAAATTACATAACCGGGACATGGAGAACATTTATACCTCGGTTAGATAAAGAAAAATGTGTAAATTGTTTTCAGTGCTGGATGTTTTGTCCGGATAATTCAATTTCAATAGTAGAAAATAAGATGGTAGGATTTGATTATGATCATTGTAAAGGATGCGGTATGTGTGTATCTGTGTGCCCGACTAAGGCAATTACAATGGAAAAAGAGGAGAAGTAAAATGGCTGCAAAATATATTCCTTTAACCGGTGCAGAGTCAGCTGCTTACGCAATGAAACAAATAAATCCCGATGTTCTTGCCGCTTATCCTATAACTCCACAAACTCCGATCGTTATGAAATTTTCAGAATATGTTGCAAATGGTGAGGTTGATACGGTAAGCATTACGGTAGAATCGGAACATTCTGCAATGTCGGCAACCGTTGGTGCAGCAGCAGCAGGTGCCCGTGCAATGACGGCAACTGCGGCAAACGGGCTTGCACTTATGTGGGAAATAGTTTATATAGCAGCATCTACAAGATTACCGATAGTAATGGGTATTGTAAATAGAGCTCTTTCGGGACCGATCAATATTCACGGGGATCATTCGGATACAATGGGTGCAAGGGATGCCGGTTGGATCCAGGTTTATTCCGAAAATAATCAAGAGGTATACGATAACTATTTTATGGCATTACGAATAGCGGAAAATGAAGATGTCCTACTTCCCGTAATGGTCTGTCAGGATGGATTTATAACATCACATTCAGTCGAAAATGTTATGCCTGCTCCCGATCAAGTGGTAAAAGAATTTATTGGAAAGAAAAAATTCAAGGGGCTTTTAACTGCTGAAAAGCCATTTACAATAGGACCACTGGATTTACAGGATTATTATTTTGAACACAAAAAGCAGCAGCATGAAGCAATGAAAAAGGTATTTCCCGTAATTGAAGCAATTCAAAAGGAATTTGCAGAAAAATTCGGCAGAAAATATGATGTAATCGAAGAATATAGAACCGAAGATGCCGACATCGTAATTATGGGTATGAGTTCTGTAATGGGAACGGTAAAAGAAGTTATAGACGCTGCCAGGGAAAAAGGCATAAAGGTCGGAGCGGTTAAACCGAGATTTTTCAGACCGTTCCCGGGTGAGTATTTGAAAAAGATACTTTCTAAATTCAAAGCGGTTGGTATATTAGATAGATCCGATTCCTTCGGCAGTCTGCCTCCTTTATTTACCGAAACGGCAGCAGTGTTTTATACATCTTCAACAAAACCCCTTGTAAAGAGTTATATTCATGGTTTGGGCGGCAGAGATACAACGGTGAAATTACTTGAAAAAGTTGTTACCGATCTGCAAAAGCTTTCAGAAACAGGCGAAGGTAATTTTACATCTGAATACCTTGGCGTAAGAGAATAGGAGGAAAAGATGGCTATATTACTAAAAGATCTTGTAAATAAAAATGTACCATTGAACGGTGGACACCGAATGTGCCCGGGTTGCCCAACTCCGGTAATAGTTAAGCAAATACTTATGTCTACCGATCATCCTAAGGTAGCTGCAAATGCAACAGGGTGTCTTGAAGTAGCGACTACTATCTATCCATATACGGCATGGAATATTCCTTGGATTCATAATGCTTTTGAGAATGCCGCTGCAACGATAGCGGGTATAGAGTCTGCTTTCAGGGCACTTATAAAAAGAGGCGAGATTGCCGAGGATAGAAAACAAACGAAATTCATTGCTTTCGGTGGCGATGGAGGCACCTATGATATAGGTCTTCAATCTCTTTCCGGAGCGCTTGAAAGAGGACACAATTTTCTTTATGTTTGCTATGACAATGAAGGATATATGAATACCGGTATTCAGAGATCCTCTGCTACACCGATTGGTGCAAATACAACAACCACTCCTGTCGGTAAGGTAAGTTATGGTAAAAAAGAACCAAGGAAAGACCTGATCTCCATTGTTGCGGCACACCATATACCTTATATTGCGAGTGCAGCTCCGCACAATTGGATGGACACGATGAATAAAGCGAAAAAAGCAATAGAGGTTAACGGACCGGCATTTATGGATGTTATATCTCCCTGTGTCCCCGGTTGGAAAATAAGAACAGATGAGTGGAAAGGAATATCGGAAGCAGCGGTAAAGACCTGTTTCTGGCCCCTAATTGAAATTGAAAATGGGGAGTGGAGATTAACCGGTGAATCAAAAAAGATCGCTGATGGTAAAATGGAGAAGTTACCCGTTGAAGAGTTCTTAAAATCCCAGGGTAGATTTAAACATCTTTTTAAATTGGAAAATAAGGATGTTATAAAACTAATACAGGATGATGTAGATAAAAGCTGGAATTACTATAAAAGAATGGCAGGATATAACGATTAATTTATGAAATTATCTCAGATCGGCGACAAAATTAACATTATTAATAATGATCTACAGGATTTTATTCGTGAAACAGATGCATCGAATATAATACTATGCGATATGGGGGGAGAAATATTGACTTATATCGGGAACAACTCTCCCTTTGATTTCCCAAATATTGCTGCGATGGCTGCGGGAAGTTATGCAACCACAAAGGGTATTGCCAATCTTTTAGGGCAGAAGGAATTTTCTTTATTATTTCACCAGGGTAGTACTAATAATATTCTAATTTCCAATGTTGAAAATTATGCAATATTTATTATTGTGTTTGACAATAGTTCCGTTCTCGGTATTGTTAAACAAAAATCACGTGATTTAAAAACTAAACTGGATGTAACTTTCAAGGATATAGTTAAGGGAAAGGGAATTATTGTTAAAAAGGCAAAGATATTTGAGGAACATAAAAATATTGAGGAAAAAGAAGAAAAATCCGTTAAGAAAAAAGAAGAAACACGATCAACAAAGAAAGAAGAAGAAAACGAAAAAGAAAGCAAAAAATTTGATTTTGATTCCCTTATGATAGATGATCTTGATGATATTTTTTAAGGATTGATACTATGACAATGTTAAATTTTGCAAAGAAAGAAGTCATTTGTAAAATCGTTTACTATGGTCCCGGACTTTCCGGAAAAACTACAAACCTTAAATTTCTTTACGATAAGATGCGTTCAAAATATAAGGGAAAAATGATCGCCATCGCAACGGAAACGGAACGAACACTTTTTTTCGATTTTCTGCCGATAAATTTAGGACAGATCAAGGGATTTTCTTTAAAATACCAATTATATACCGTTCCCGGACAAGCAATGTATACAAACAGTAGAAAATTGATATTAAAGGGATCCGATGGAATTGTCTTTGTTGCAGATTCACAGATCACCAGATTTGATGAAAATAAACAATCTTTACGAGATATGGGGCATAATTTAGCGGAGCAGGGATTGGACATTAGAACAATTCCACTTGTAATGCAATGGAATAAAAGGGATCTGCCCAGTATTGTTACGGTCCAAACAATGGAACAAGTATTAAATTTCAGGAAAGTTTCATCGTATGAAGCGGTTGCTTCATCGGGAAAAGGGGTTTTTGAAACATTAAAAGAAGTAATACGACTTGTTTATCTTAATATAAAGGGGGAGGAATAAATGTTAAAGGGAAATAAAATATTACAACCGGAAGATCTAAAAAAGATGAACGAAATTATGTACGGATTAAAAAAGCAAACAAAATCATTTATTATTTTAATAGTTGACGATTCCGGACAATTAATTACAAGCACCGAAGGTGATTCTTCTGTGGATCCAATCTTATTGGGTACTTTAACAGCGGGAAATTTCGGTGCGACAAATGAACTTGCAAGGCTGATCGGTGAAAGTGAATTTACACTTGTTCTTCATGAAGGTAACAAGGAAAATATTCATATGCTTGCAATTGGCAGTTTCGGAATACTTGTAGTAATATTCGGGAACGATGCTCCAATCGGACTTATTCGAATGTATTCAAAAAAAGCAGTAAAAAAACTTGAGCCCATTTTGAAGGGAATGCAGGTACAAAAAGAGAAAAACAAAGCGGACTTACCCTCTGATGAGGATTTAGACAAACTTTTTAATTGGTAATATGAGTTTTTCAGGAAGTTTATCCGATCTAACATTTTCAGAGGTCCTTCAACTTGTTCACCTTGAGGAAAAAACCGGAACCCTTACCATTTGGAACAGCTGGGATGGAAAAAAGATCGTATTTAAAGAGGGAAACATTCTTCATGCGGGAAATCTTGAAAAAGATGAGAAATTTGGAGATATGTTGCTTGAATCAAAAGTTATAAATGAAGCACAACTTAGAGAGGCACTTCGTACTCAAAGAGTAACTAAGACAAAAAAAAGAATTGGTGAGATATTACATGAAAAATATAGTATCGGAATGGATGAGATACAAGAGGGATTAAAAAATTATATGCTTGAAAATATCTTTTCCATATTTTCATGGGAAGATGGTGAATTTCACTTTTCAAACGAAATGGCACGGACGGAAGATAAGATCCCATATCCACTCAATGTTAAGGTTGAAAACATTATTATGGAGGGTTCTCGTAGAATTGATGAGACAAGTAGAATTGTAAGAGAAATACCTCATAAACATTTTATTCTTAAATTAAATATTGATATCGATGGTATTGAAAATATCAATCTTCATCCGGATGAATGGAAATTGTTGTCACTTGTTGATAATAACAAAGATATTGAAGACATCAGGATACTAACCGGATATACGGATTTTCAGGTTTTAAAGATCATATTTTCATTGAAAAATGCTCATATAATAATTTTGGAAGAAAAATTATCTCAAGTAAATTAAAATGAAAAAAGTTTTGGTGGGGATTTCCGGTGGCATTGACAGCAGTGTTAGTGCCTATCTATTGAAAATGAAGGGATACAAGGTTATCGGCATCACTTTGAATATATTAGATGCATTATCAAAAACCGTCTTTGAGAATACGAAAAAAATTGCCGAAAAATTGGATATGCCTCTTTATTATGTTGATGTTGAAAAAAAATTCTATGATAAGGTGATCCGGATTTTTATCAATGAGTATATTATTGGAAGAACTCCGAATCCCTGTGTTATCTGCAATAGGGATATTAAGATCAAAACCCTGTATGATCTATTAAAAAAATATAATGCCGACCTTATCGCCACAGGTCATTATGCAAGAATTAAGGCATTTCACGGTAAAAAAATAATTGCAAAGGGATCAGCAAAAGAGAAGGAACAGTCTTATTTCCTTGCACTTTTAGAAGGCAAATTATTAGAAAAAATGATATTCCCGCTCGGGAAATTAACAAAAGATGAGGTTCGTTCAATTTATCAAGATGTATTTGGTAACCTACATCATAAAAAGGAATCTCAAGACCTTTGTTTTGTTCAGAATGGACATTATGCGGAATTTATTAAAGATCACTCCAATATGAAGCCAATTCCAGGAAATATTATCTTGAACGATAAAGTAGTAGGTAAACATAGGGGGATCATAAACTATACCGTTGGACAACGAAAGCATCTTGGTGTCTCTTACAAGCATCCGCTTTATGTGAAAAAGATAGATCAAAAAAGAAATGAGGTTATACTTTCCTCAAAAGAGGAGGCATTGGAGAATAAGATATTCTTGACCGACCCGATTTTTCATATTCCCTATAATGAGCTATTAAATATGAAGTTAACTGTTAAAATAAGGTATCGTTCCGAAAGTATTTCTTGTATCTTGAAAAAGGAAAAAGAAAAATTTTATCTGGATATTTCAAAGAACCCGAAAATAATATCCCCCGGACAACTTGCCGTTATCTATTACAAAGATCTTGTTGTTGGCGCCGGTTGGATAGGATTTTCACAATATCATCCTCATATAACGGTATGACCGAATCTATATATTCATTTTTGGAATTCTTTATTTTTATTGTTTCACGGGCAAATTTTCGAAGCATTTTTTCATCACTTACATAATTACTTAATGTCTCGGTTATTCCAATATCTTTCTGCCAATTCTCGTATTTTTCTATACCTTTTCGGATTGTTTCTTCACGATTTCCCGTTTGCGGTATTCCCATTATTTTTACGGCAAAATCGTAAAATTTTTCAGGATTATGCGGAGCAATATATCTTAAATATGAAGGCATTATCAAAGCCAAGCCAAGTCCGTGTGGAATGTCAAGGTAAGCACTAAGTGTATGTTCAATTGCATGCATTGTGAAATTCCTTCCTCTCCCATTGTTGATGATCCCATTCAGGGCAAGTGTTGCAGAATAGGAAATATTCTCTCTTGCTTCGTAATTTTTCGGCGAATGAAGTGCTGTGGGAACATATTTTAGAACCGTTTTAAAAATAGTTTCCGTAAAACCATCCTGTATCGGTGCCTTTTCTTTGGAGTTAAAATAACTCTCCGAAATATGAGTGATTATATCAACCCCTCCATAAGCGGTTTGTTTTTTGTTCACCGTATATGTAAGTTCAGGATCAACGATTGAAAGTGATGGAAATATCTTTTCATTGAAGAGAGCCAATTTTTTGTTTTCTTTCCAATTTGTTATTACCGCTATCTGATCCATCTCCGAACCCGTTGCAGCAATAGTTGGAACAGCAATGATCGGAAGTGTCTTTCCCTGACTTTTCTTTGAAGAATTTTGTAGATATACATAATCCCATACGGAAGATTCGGGATCAAAATACGAAATTGAAATTCCCTTTGCAGCATCAATGACACTTCCGCCCCCCAATGCCAAAAGGAAATTTGCCTTAAATTTATATGCCGCCTTCTTTGCTCTGTCAATTGTGGTTACCCTCGGATTCGGTTCAATACCTTCAAAAACAGTGAATTCAATACCTGCATTTTTCAATTGCTTTGTAACTTTATCAAGATAACCGTTTTTTCGTGCACTTCCTTGCCCAATAACTATCATTGCTCTTTTTCCGAAAGCCCGAGCATATTTCCCGATCCTTTCGATACTACCTTTCCCAAAAATAACTTTAACAGGATTATACAAAGAAAAATTTTGCATACAACCTCCTTCGGATTCAA
>JAUXGM010000166.1 GCA_030622125.1 bacterium
GGCGTTAACCATGTCCTTGCAGTGAGTGGACTTCATGTATCTATTTTAACTCTATTTTTTATGGGGATTTTTTCATTTATTGGAGTCCCGAAAAAAATATATGCGCCCATTACGATTATTTTGCTTTTGATCTTTGCAACCATTACCGGTGGCAGACCTTCAACCTTACGAGCAGTTATAATGCATTCAATATTTCTTATTACATGGGGTTTTTCTAAAAAGGGATTTAGAGCATCAGTTGAGGTCGCCATCACACTTGCAGCTCTTTTAATACTTCTTTTTAATCCTCTTTTGCTTCGTGAGGCATCATTCACCTTATCTTTCGGAGCGGTTTTGGCACTTGTTTTGATAACACCGTTTCTTGACGGATTATTTAAAAAATACCTGATCGGATATACCTTCTGGACGGTTTTGGCACTCTTTCTCGGTTTTACGGCAATGTTGATCTTTTTTAAATATCAATTTTTTAATTCACCCTTTCTATGGTTATATTTTATTGCATCTGCGGTTATCATTTATATCAGTGTAAAACTTGAAGAAAAAACCGAACTTCCATATCCTTCATATAGGAAATTTAACAATACCTTGATCTCATTTATATCATCTCAGTTCGCTATTCAATTCGGGATGATGATCCCTCTTTCAGCGTACTATTTCGGTAGGTATCCGATCGCAGGAATGTATGCTAATTTCATAGCAATTCCGTTAATTGGTCTGAATGTCCAGCTTGGAATGTTTGCTTCAATACTTTCTTTTATCCCTTTTGTGGGTATTCATTTTGCACTTTTTATAAACGCTGCAAACTACATGCTGTTAAAAGCATTTATCTATTGTGCTCATTTCTTTTCAACGATCTTTCCATATCCGTATGTTCATAAAAATTCTTTTGGCGGACTTCTCTTCTATTTTATAGTGCTAATAATGATTATTAGTATTTCCTGGATAAAAGGCAAATACATTGATTATAAATACTATATCACGATATATAAACAGAAAAAGGATAAAAGATATAAATCACTAAAGATATTGCCATATATCATCATAGTTATTTTTGTAGTTATAAGTTTGGTACTTCTTCATCCGCAAAAGAGAGATAATGATCTGGATATAACCGTTTTCTCATTATCTACCGGCAATGTCGGATTTATAAAAACATTGAACGGTGAGAACATACTAATAAATAGCGGGAAACATTCTCTATATAAAAGGAGGGAATGGGATGAGGCGGATCGTGTTATTATGGGTGTTTTGATGCATTATGGTATAAACCATCTTGATAGGGTGATAATGACCGATAATTCGGTTGATAATAGTTCGGCTTTTCCCACAATACTGAGAGAATACCCGGTAAAACACTTTTATTCTCCCACAAATACAAAAAATATAGTGGAAATGGATTATGAAGCATTCCTCACTACGACAAATGATTCCTATTTACTCGATCATAGTGAGGCTTACTGGGTAAAAGGACGGTATAAAGCGGAAAAAAGGATAAACGCAGTCCTAAAAAATGTTAATATTAGGCAAAAAGTGGTAAAAGCGGGTGATTATATTCTTAAAGAAAAGAAGAAAGTGGGAAATATTGAAAAAACTCTTGAGATATATCTACTTGGTCCTGAAACAAAGAAAGACGAGGATTATTTTCAAGACAATATGGTTATTAAGATCGATTATATGGAAAGAGATCTTAATAGTAACCTTGTGATCTGTAATAAGCAGTTTGTCTTTACAGGTGATCTTGGAAAGGATGCTACCGCACATTTAGAAAAATACAAAAAATATTTGGATAAAGTAGATGTTTTTGTTGCACCGACAAGATTTGTTTACAATTATAAATTAAAAGATATTCTTCAAACAACACTTCCGGCGGACTTTCTCTTTCATATCAACTATTTCAAATACGATAAGGAAATGACTGCATTTACGGAAAATTTTGGTTTTTTAAAGGAAAAAGCAGGAACTAATTTCTTTGATCTTTCAAAGGGATATGTTAGATACAAGATAAAAAATGGAAAATTAAGAAGGGATGCATCTAAAAATGCTACGGTATCACCTGAAATAAGTGATATGAATTACGAATTTTAACGGCTCATCCATCCGTCATTTAAATCTATTTCACCGCAGAGATGCAAAGAGCGCAAAGAAAAACATTCCCTATGTCATTCTGATTGAGCATTAGCGATTGAAGAATCCATTAGTTTTATTTCCGTTTTACGCTATACCAAATACTTAGTACGCCATACTGCTTTCTAATGGAATAACCACAGATTAAACAGATTTGACAGATTAAAAACAATAAATTATATTTTTTTTTCTTCTTCCCGTATTTCCTTATCAACTTATTTCCTTATTGGCTTGTTTATATTGTTCTCGGGTAATTTATCGTTATCTAAGGAAGAATCCGGGACACATCTCAACTTTAAAATATCCAAAGTTGAGGTATGTCCCTCTTTTTATGGGGGACGGAGATTAATATTGTTTTCCTTCTTTCCTTATTGCCTTGTCTATACTGTTCTCGGGTAATTTATCGTTATCTAATGAAGAGTCCGGGACACACCTCAACTTTAAAAATCAGAAAGTTGAGGTAATGTCCCTCTTTTGTGGCTTTTCGGAGATTAATATTGTTTTTAACTAACCTCCAACCTCCAACTTCTTTTTCATTATTCATTTGTATTTCGTCATTCTGAGCGAAGCGAAGGGTTAGCGACTGCGGAGAACCTCTCCTTTCTTTTCAACCCCGTTTGATATTTTCATAAAAATATTGTATAATCTAAAGTATAATAATCGTGAGTATACAGGAGGCACGAATGTTTGTCGGAAGAAAACAGGAACTTAATTATCTTGAAGAAATTTACAAAAGCAACAATTCTGAAATGACTATTGTCTATGGTAGACGTAGAATAGGGAAAACTGAATTATTAAGAAAATTTTCCCGAGGGAAAAAACATATTTTTTTCTCATGTGACCTTTCTTCAGAATCCGAACAATTAAGACAATTTTCAAAAAGTGTCTATAGGGTTACAAATGAAATATTTCTGAAAGATAATTTTTTTATAGATTGGAATAGTGCATTAGAATATTTATTTACTTCTTTACCAAAGGATACTAAGCTTGTGATTATAGATGAATTTCCTTATATGTGCAATGCAAATTCTGCACTCCCTTCAATATTACAAAATATCTGGGATAAACATAGTAAAAATTCACAAATAAAATTGATTCTTTGCGGGTCTTATATTAGTTTTATGGAAAAAGAAGTATTAAGCAGTAAAAGTCCTCTATATGGTAGAAGGAGTGGGCAGATATTTTTAAGGCAATTTTCATTTGATGAAGCAACCGAAATGCTTCCTAAATATTCAAGAAAACAAATGATCTATATATACTCTATTCTTGGAGGAATTCCTGCTTATTTGGAAAAATTTGATGATAAACTATCATTAGAGAAAAATATTAAGATAAATATCCTAAATAAAAACAGTTACCTCTTTGCTGAACCACGATTTTTATTGATGGAGGAACTAAGAGAATCGGGAATATATTTCTCTATCTTGAGGGCAATATCTTCCGGAAGAACAAGACTTAATGAAATCAGCCAGGATACGATGATAAATGATCGAATAAAAGTAAATAAATACCTTTCGGTATTAAGGGAATTGCATATTATAGAAAGAGAACTTCCTATAACTGAAAAAAATCCCATCAAGTCAAGAAAAGGTATCTATAAAATTGAAGACCAACTAATAAAATTCTGGTTCAGATTTGTATATCCGAATCTTTATTTATTAGAAGAAAATGAAGTTAATTATTTATGGAAAAATATTCTTTTGGAGCAAATAGATACATTTGTAGGATTTAGTTTTGAGAAAATATGTCTCGAAGAATTAAAAAAAATGAATAAAAACAATAAGTTACCTTTTAAATTCAAGAAAATTGGCAGATGGTGGGATAGGAATAATGAAATTGATTTACTTGGATATGACGATTCGAAAAATTTTATCTTTGGAGAATGTAAATGGAAAAATAAAAAAATTGGTAAAAAAGAATTAGATACATTAGTGAAGAAATCAAAATTATTTGATACAAAAAATAAATATTTCTGTTTTTTCTCAAAATCATCATTTAGTCCGGTATTAATAAAAGAGGCAAATAAAGAAAATAATATTTTTTTATTTAAGTACTAAAATTTGTATAATCTAAAGTATAATAATCGTAAGTATACAATTTGAGGACGGTGTTTCACTTATTTCACTTATATTTCGTCATTCAGAGTGAAGCGAAGGGTCTATACTACTTCACCGCAGAGACGCAAAGAGCGCAAAGAAAAAAAACAGAATTTAAGTAAGAATATTAACCACAGATTAGACAGATTTGACAGAGAAGAA
>JAUXGM010000186.1 GCA_030622125.1 bacterium
GCAAAAAATAAAATGCAATTAGAAGAAATAAAGATCGTAATAATCTCAATCCTTAAAAAAAAACTCAAAAAACTCAAAAAAAGAGAAAAAAATATTGAGAATGATATTGAAAAGTTTGGTAACTATGAAGAATATAGAATGAAGGGAGACCTTTTAAAATTCAATTTAAATAAAATCAAAAAGGGAGAAAAAGAGATCATTTTGAATGATTGGGAAACGGAAAGAGAAATAAAAATTGAACTCTCGGTAATAAGATCACCAAAACAAAATATGGAAAACTATTATAAAAAAAGTAAAAAACAGAAAAAAGGACTGAAAATCGCTGAAGAGAGATTGACTGAAACAAAAAAAGAAATGAATAAATTAGAATCACAAATTCAATTTGTGGAACAAAGTGATGATATTGAATACTTGAAAGATACTTATGATAAACTAATTCCACCGCCGCCGAAGAAAAAGGATACAAAGAGAGTAAAAAGAAAAATTGGAAAGACCTACTATTACAAGGATCATCTTTTTTTCGTAGGGAGAAAGGATATTGAAAATGAAGAATTGGTAAAATATGTCGGCGGAGGAAATGATTGGTGGTTCCATATTAAGGACTATCGGGGTAGCCATGTAATTTGTATCGTTGGGAAGAATGGGGAAATTGATTTTGAACTCGTGAAATTCGGTGCAACACTTGCATTGGTAAATTCAAAGGCGGCAAAATCCGATATGGAAGAGGTGATCTATACACAAAAGAAGAACCTAAGAAAGGTACGGGACGGAAAACCTGGACATTATCATTATACAAATGAAAAAACTATCCGCATAAAAAAGGAGATTGATGTGAAAAAATACAGGTATGAACTTTTTTATGGGGGTTAAAAAAATCTTATTGATTACGTCTTGATTTTTTTTAAAAAATAAAGTAAAATTAAACAGTAGGAGATAATTATGGCAAATATCTTTAAAGAAAATTTTATCAAGATTGACGGCAACAATGTGTCTTATCACGAATTTGAAAAGAACTTGTTTGAAAAGAAATACAACGGAAATGAAACTATATGTTCAAAGATATTAACCGATAACAAAGATAAATTACTAAATGAAACAAGATTATGGACTGTTGTTTTGAAACTTTTAGAAGAGTTAAAAGAGCATACGGAATTTTCAGAAAGGTTAAAAGAAGAGATAAAAAGTATTATTGAAGGAATAGAATATTAGGAGATGTTTATGAAAAAGTTCCTTACATTATCATTTTTGTTGGTAGGCGTTATTGCATTTTTATGGGCAGAAGGTATTAGCATGGATATTGATGTGAATGATGAAGGTGGAAAGGTTTCCGTTAAAACAATCCAATCGGAAAAAGAGGTAAAATCCTCTTCTGAAATAAAAGAAGAAACAGACGATTACAAGATTATTTATACCAATACAAAAGATGAAAAGACGCTCTTTGAAATAGTTGAGCCGGAAGGTGTAACGGTAATTATCTACAATGAAAAAGGATTGTCAATTCATAAGGCGGAGATCCCGACTTCCAAGCAATTGGCTTCGGATAGATATTACAAGATATATGTAAAATCCGGAGATAAAAAATTTATAAAGAAATTTAAGACAAAAGACGGAATGGTTGGAAAACTTTGGATTAAATCATTATCAAAGAAGAAAACGGTAAAAATTAAAGTAGAGATAACGGAAAAAAAGACTAAGGTAAAACAGGAAGAAATTCCAATAGATTCCGAATGTGCAATGGGAGATGATGATTTTGCCGATCTAATTTCCGAGATAGAGGATGCTGATTTTTCAGATGATAAAATAAATGTGATTAAAACAGCAACAGATGGTAACTGCTTTTCAGTTGAACAAATAAAAAAGGTTTTAAAACTCCTGGATTATGATGAAGATAGATTAAAAGCAGCAAAGATACTTTACGAAACACTTTCAGATAAGAGCCGAGTATTTAAGATATATTCATCATTTGAATATTCGTCTACAAAAGAAGAATTTAAAAAGTGGATCGATAATAAATAAGATAAAAATACAGTTATATATAAATAACTGAAATGGAGGTTGTTATGGAAGATTATGGTCAAGCAGGCGGGTTGTTACTTGCTTACTGGATTTTTGTAATTGCTGCTTATGTTTATTTTGCCCTTGTTTTACAAACAATTGCTAAAAAAACCAAAACAGAAAATCCTTGGTTTGCATGGATTCCTATTCTTAATGTAATCTTAATGATTCAGATTGCCGAAAAGCCGATTTGGTGGATTATACTTTATTTTATCCCAATTGTAAATATCGTTATTGGCATTATTATAATGATTGAGGTTTTTAAGAAAAGAGATTATCCCGGTTGGTGGGTTATTTTACTTTTTATTCCAATTGTAAATATCATTGCTTGGGGTATGGTTGCATGGAAGGATAAAACCCCGATAGAAACCGAAAAACCGCCGATAAAAAACGAGAAAGCCCCGGAATAAAAAACTTTAAGGAATTAAACAAGAACATTTTCTTTTTTATAAATAAGTAGTACTATAATAAAAAAGATAGGTGAAAAATGGAAAAGCGAAATGTACCATGGATTCTTACACTTGTGATGTCCATTATATTTGGTGAGTTAGGTGTTGATAGATTCATTATGGGTCATGTTGGTTTAGGCTTACTAAAATTAATAACTGCTGGTGGATTGGGTATCTGGTGGATCATTGATATTATTTTGATTGCTACAAAGCACGAATTTCGTGATATAAATTGGGTGAAATCATAAAATAACTATAAGAGGAATCCACGGCGATGCTATTGTTTTTTTGTTTTCGGTGCTAACAACTGAAACTTTGAGTTTAAATATGATATTGCCACATTGGAGTTTATCCCGTTGATACGGGGTCATTATGAGATTTTGCTTTTGCGAAATCGTGATAATCTCTCTTTTTGTTTTTTCATTTTTAGTTTATATGGAGTTTACCCCGTTGATACGGGGTCATTATCGGGTCCCCATTTTCATGAGGACAGGCCCGACCCGATAATCCATTTTTTGATTTTTGACTTTCTTCATTATATCCGAAGTATCCGAAACACCGTCC
>JAUXGM010000035.1 GCA_030622125.1 bacterium
GCCATTTTGATCTTGTTTACAATGATTTCAGGCAGATACCTTGATAGAGATTTAATGATCAGGTCTTTTTTATCCTCATTCATATATGCTATTATACAGTTTTATTCACTTTTTTTCAATTGTTAAATTGTTCTAACAAAATCGGGAAAAAGTTCTACCCTTTTTGAATCATTCGGATTTATCAGAAATA
Source organism: bacterium (assembly GCA_030622125.1). Classification (GTDB taxonomy): domain Bacteria; phylum AUK180; class AUK180; order AUK180; family AUK180; genus JAUXGM01. The sequence goes on from JAUXGM010000035.1 coordinate 191, forward strand.
CTTCTATTTCTTTCCGAAGTTTTTTTAGATCAATCTTTTCACATTTTTTTAATAACATTGATTTTAATGAACTATCGTTTTCTATTTCATTCGTGATTTTAAGATACCCATATTCCGGTCTTGTAAATGAAAACATATAAATAATATCATAAATATCTCTGGCTTTGGCTCTTTTTCTATTTAGAAAAGCAGATATTTTTTGTGATAGGAGTATATTTTGAGGAACTATATAAATTCTTGTCAAAATTGCGAATTTATTCAAAAGGTAATTGTCGGCTACATAATTATATGGCTGACTTTCAGCATCAAGCTGTATTGTTATTTTTTCCTTTTCATATCCCGATAGATTGTAATTAAAAAGAAGTTTGGGGAATCTTATATAACATCTGAAGGCTTTTTTAGATACAATTTTCATTTCTGTGATAAACCCTTCCAATCTAAGTTCAGCTCGCACTATTTCAGTCAATTTGTTGAATTCATCAGGGGAAAGGTCTCTACTGTCAAAATCAACATCTTCGGAAAATCTTTGCGAATTATGAACTATTCGTATTGCCGAGCCACCCATAAAAACAACCCTGTTTGCGAATTTGCTACTAAAAATAATATCAAGTATCTTGTATTGAAGATATTCTCTTAAAAGCTGCCTTTTATAAATATACATATTTTCAGGGTAGAACTTTGCTATTTCATTAATATTAAGCATTATTCATCTCCTCTATTAAATAATCAACACATCTACCTACTCTTTGATTGGTAATTATTTTTGTATAATTTCTTAAAATGTCAATATTTATTAAATTTTTAAATACATCTGAATTTATCCTTATTCCGATAATGTCCTCTCTGTCCTTGACATCGGAATGAAAATAAAAATAATCAATCAAAGTTTTTTCCGGAGAAGCAATCTTCCAATATATATTCCCATTCTTTTCTATGTTATATCCAAAGAAATAATTTTCCAATATCTTTCGATAATAAAAATTTCCTATCTGTGTTTTAAATGTCACTGTTTTTCTCGTTGATACGGACAAAATAGAGTATGATTGGTCGGGAATAAGATCATAGTAGTTCAATGCGGTCTCAAGAGAAATATATGAATGCCTATATATCTTATTTGCAATTTCATAAAGTAGATTTTCATTTAATTCAAGGTCGGAAAAGATATAGTATCCATTATGGATTTTAATGATATAACCCTTATTTTGCCATTCGTAAAGGCGTCTCGAATCGAAATTGGGTTCAATCTTATGAATCTCCGTAAGATTGAACACCAACATCTTTTGTAAGTTGTTTCTAAACTCTATATACTTCATATATTTCTCTTTTTAGTTATTTATAACATATTTTAGAAATAAAATCAAGTTTTAAATAGCAATAATAAAAAATTTATTGAAAGCAAAAATGAATTTGCAATTTTACTCTAAATTTGGTAAAATAAAAAATTGTTTATAGGAGAATGCAATGGTTGAAAAGCTTATTAGTGAAAGTGATAAAGCGGAATTAAAAAAGGAATTTGATTCTTTTAAGAATGATGTAGATGTTAAGATCATTAAAGGACCCGAAGAAAACGAATTTACCGCCTTTACAATAAATTTTGTAAGCGAGCTTGCCGAAATATCCGATAAGATCAAAATAGAGGTGTTGGATAGTGATCATAATATCGCAAAGAAGGAAGAAATTACTTTCTTTCCACATATCTTTATCGGATATGATCGTGGGTATCATATAGAATTTATGGGAGCACCGATCGGATATGAAGCAAGAAGTTTAATTGAAGCAATAAAAACCGTTTCAACAAAAAAAACAGAACTACTTGATGATAATTTGAGAGCAAAGATAAAAGAAGTCAAAAAACCGACAAAAATACATGTTTTTGTTACACCCACCTGCCCATATTGTCCAAACTCAGTGATCCTTTCTCACACGCTTGCTTATGAGAATAAAAATATTAGAGCAATATGTGTTGAGGCATCTGAAAATTCCGAACTTTCACAAAGATTTAATGTTTCATCCGTACCACAGCAGGTTATAAATGAAAGCTTTGACCACATAACCATAGGAGCTCAACCACCTGCAAAATTTGTTGCAGAGATATTAAAAATTTAATTAAAAAATATAAGTGACTTGGAGGTAAATATGATTAGTATGCCCTACAATTTAACAGAGGAGCAAAAGGAACTTGTTGCAATAGCAAAGCAGATTGCAGAAGAAAAGATCAAACCGTTAAGAGAACAATATGATGAGGAGCAATTATTTCCCGAAGAGATCGTAAAGATACTTGGAAATTCAGATCTCTACCGTGTATTTATTCCGGAAGAGTATGATGGTCTCGGAATGGGAGTTTTTGAAATGGCACTCGTTACGGAAGAATTATCAAGAATTGACGGAGGTATCGCCCTTGCTTATGCAGGAAGTGCACTTGGAGCATTTCCCATTATTCTTTTTGGGAATGAGCAACAGAAGAAAAAATATCTTCCGCCGATCGCTTCGGGTGAAAAAATCGCAGCATTTGCACTCACCGAACCGGAAGCGGGTTCCGATGCAGCAAATGTAAAAACAAAGGCAGAAAAAAAGGACGGCTATTATCTATTAAACGGTACAAAGCAATGGATAACTAATGGTGGATACGCCGGCATATATTCTGTTTTTGCAAATGTTGATTTTGAAAGAGGTATTAGAGGCATGACCGCTTTTATCGTTGATAGAGATACGGAAGGTTTTGAGATCGGTAAAAAAGAAAATAAACTCGGGATAAGAGCTTCGGATACAAGAGAATTGATCTTCAATAATTGTAAGGTTCCTACAGAAAATATTATCGGAAGAGAGGGCATGGGTTTTAGGGTTGGAGTGGCAACATTTGATCAATCCCGCCCCGGCGTTGCAGCGCAAGCATTGGGAATAGCTCAGGGTGCTTTTGAAGAGGCATTAAAATATGCTCATGAAAGGGTACAATTTGGTAAAAATATTTACTCTTTTCAAGGAGTTAGTTTTATGATAGCGGATATGGCAATAAAGATCGAAGCTGCAAGAGCACTTGTTTACAATGTTGCAAAATTGGTGGATAGCGGTGCAAAACGAACCGGTGGTTATTCGGCGATGGCAAAAACTTTTGCTTCAGATGTCGCTATGGAAGTAACAACAAATGCAATTCAGGTTTTAGGTGGTTATGGCTATATGAAGGATTACCCTGTTGAAAAAATGTTCCGAGATGCAAAGGTAACACAGATATATGAGGGAACAAATCAGATACAAAGAGAGGTTATTGCAATTCATCTTGCAAAAGAGTTAGCGAGGATACCGAAAAAATGAATAGAGTAATAGTTTTTATTAAGCAAGTGCCTGATACTGCCGAGTTAAAGATAGATCCGACAACAAATACAATGATCAGGGAAGGTGTTCCGTCAATTATCAATCCATTTGATATGTATGCAATTGAAGAAGGCATCAGAATTAAGGAAAAATGGGGTGATACGGAGGTAGTTGTCGTTACGATGGGTCCGCCTCAGGCTGAGACGGCATTACGAGAAGCCCTTTCACTCGGCTGCGATAGAGCAATACTGCTTTCCGATAAAAAATTTGCTGCATCCGATACTTATGCAACATCCTACATTCTATCATGTGCCGTAAAAAAAATCGGTGATTATGATGTTCTGATCACAGGAAAACAGGCATCCGACGGTGATACCGCACAGGTTGGTCCGGGAATTGCCTCCTGGTTAAATATTCCAAGTATTACATACATTAGAAAGATAGATGAGATAAGAGCCGGTTATGCTAAGGTTGAAAGAATGAGAAATGACGGTTTTGACATTATCGAGGTAACCGGTAAATTTTTGATGACCGTTTTAAAAGAACTTAATGAACCGCGAATCCCTTCATTTAGAGGCAAGATGGCGGCAAAAAAAGCAGAGATACCGATATGGAGCGCAGAATATTTGGAAGCCGATGATGGAAAGATCGGTTTTTTAGGCTCCCCGACAAGGGTTGTAAGAGCATTCAGTCCACCTCCCAAAAAAGGCGGGATCAAAGTTGAAGGCGAGGATGAAGAGACGGTTAACGGACTTTATAATTTTTTGTCCGAGAACAAAATGCTTTAGGAGTATTAAATGAGAGATAAGATAATAGTTGTCGGTGAATCTACCGGTCAGAATGTTCATCATGTAACTTACGAACTAAGTTCTAAGGCAGCAGAACTTGCTAAAAAGATAGATGCAAAGGTAATTGTTTTACTTCCCGGATATACAATAAACAGAATTCCAATTGAAAAATTATTCAAGACAGGTGCCGATAAGGTAGTTGTAATTGATAATGAAAATCTCAAATTTTTAAATGATATTCATTTTGTAAGAAATATTGAGGCATTCCTTAAAGAGGAATCCCCAAAAATAGTTCTTACCGGTGCAACCCCGCAAGGAAGATCAATTATTCCAAAACTTGCGATAAAACTCGGAGCCGGGCTAACAGCCGATTGCACCGAACTTGATATAGAAGATGGAACAAACCTCCTCTTACAAACAAGACCCGCTTTTGGCGGAAATCTTATGGCAACTATCAAAACTCCAAACAGATTACCGCAGATGGCAACGGTTAGGCCCAAAGTTTTTAAGATAAATGAGACATACACCAAAGAAGTAAATATTGAATACAGAAATTATATTGATGGAAATTCCGATATAAAAATTATTGAGGCGGTTAAAAGTATGGAAGAACTTATTAACCTTGCAGATGCCGATATAATAGTTTCCGGAGGTAGGGGACTTGGGAAAAAGGAAAATTTTTCCTTAATATATGAATTAGCAGACAAACTTGGCGCTGCGGTTGGAGCATCCCGCCCAACCGTTGATGCTGAATGGATATCTTACGCTCATCAGGTAGGACAAACCGGTACTACCGTTTCACCTAAGATATATTTTGCTATCGGTATCTCGGGTGCTATTCAACATCAGGTCGGCATGAAATCATCCGATTATATTATTGCAATTAATAAAGATATTAATGCCCCTATTTTCAATATTGCCGATTACGGTATAGTAGGAGATCTATTTGAGGTAGTACCGAAACTAATAAAGAAGTTGTGAAATTAAGAAAAATAACATTAAAAGGCTTTAAAACATTTCCAAGAAAGACAGAAATTGAATATAAGGAAGGTATCAATATTATAATAGGACCTAACGGTTCCGGAAAATCCAACATTGTAGATGCCGTGAAATGGGCACTTGGGGAAAAGAGTATCAAATCACTTCGAGGCGGAAATATGGATGATGTTATTTTTAAAGGAAACGATCAAGGCATGCTTCCTTCAAATTTCGCCTCCGTATCAATGATATTTGATAATCAAGACAGAAAATTACGTCTTGATGTTGATGAAGTTGAAATAGAAAGAGCATTTTCAAAAGATAAAGCATCTAAATTTATGATCAATAAAAAGCGGGCAAAATTAAAAGAAATTGTTTCACTATTTGCAGATACGGGTATAACATCAAACAGTTACGCAATTATTGAACAGGGAAAGATAAATAATTTACTCTTGTCTTCCTCTCAGGAAAAAAGAGTGATCTTCGAAGAAGCTGCCGGTGTTATGAATGAAAAATTTGAAAAGATCGAAACGGAAAGAAAATTGGACAGGGCAGGCGAAAATCTACAGAGAATCGATGATATAATTGAAGAAAAGGATAAGCACTACGGGAGTTTAAAAAGAGCCGTATCAAAATATAATAGATATTTACAATTCAAAGATAATCTAAACGAAAAAAAGAGACGATACAATGGTTTAAATTATTTACATTTCAAGGAAGAACTTGAAAAATTCGATGAGAAGCGAAATCCCCTGTTTTTAAAAAAGGCGGCTCTTCTTAAAGAGGTATCGCAACTTGAAAGTGAACTCGCTGAACTTGATCTTGCCATTACAAACATCTGGGAATCTCATTCATCTGCCTCGGATAAAAAACAAACGATCACTACGGAAATTGGAAAGGCGGAGAATGAAAAAATATTACTTCAACAGGAAAATACAAATAAAAAAGAGACGATCAAAGAGCACAAAAAAAGAATATCTGAAAATGAAGACCGAAAAAAACGGCTTTCAGAAAATATAACGACATGGAAAAATGATGTTAAAGAAAAAAAAGAAGAATTGATAACACTTTCAAACGAATCAAAAAAACTGGATAATGATTATGAGATCGCACAAAAAGACCTTGATGATATATTAAAGAACAATAAAGAAATTGAAGATATTTACCTGAATTTCTCCGGGCAGCTTACCGATATTCAAAATCAGCGAATACAGGTATCAAGTGAAAAATCATCAAAAGAGAATCAACTTGAACAAACAAAAACAAGATTATCGAATTTCGATAAAAAATTAGCTCTCTTTAACGCTGATTATGAAGCTTCCTTAAAGGATCGCGATAGGATGCAGGAGAAATTGGATTTAGAGGATGAAGAAGAAGAAAAATTGAATGAAGAGTTAAAAACTACCATTCGTGAGTATGATGAATATAAGGATCGATATGGAAAGACATCGGTAATTGTTGAAACCATTACTCAAAATATGAAGTTGCTTTCCGATTCCCTTGAAAAATATTCAGGTTACGGAAGTGGTGTAAAAAATGTTATGAATAAAGCAAAGTTGCGGGATGAAAAAGCACTTTCCGGTATTCATGATGTAGTTGCAAATCTAATAGATTTTTCATCAAATACCGCTCACGCCCTGGAAATTGCCTTCGGAGGCGTTTTGCAGTATATTGTAGTTGATAGCGAAGCCGATGCAAAAAGAGCGATTAGTTATCTCAATAGGATCAGAGGCGGTAGGGTAACTTTTCTCCCTATTGATTCGGAAAAATCAAGAGGAAAACCGTTTGAACTACCTCTTCTTGGCGGGATCGTTGGTTGGGCAACGGAACTTTACTCTGCTCAAAAGGTTTACAAAGATATCATAGATAGATTTATCCGCAATGTTATCATCGTTAAAGATATGAATGTTGCAAGTGAATTGAAACAAAAAATAAGAGGAAAAAATTTTCGGATCACGACACTTGCAGGAGAAGTTTTTTATTCGGATGGTAGGATCATAGGCGGTAAAAGAGAACGGGAATCCGGTCTTCTTACACTTAAGAATAAACTAACTACTCTGGAAGAGAATTTAAACGATAAGAAAGTGGAACTGAATGAACTTGAGGAAGAATTTCAAAAACGATTTAAAAGAAAGGATGAGATAGAGAAAAAGAAAATAGAGATTCAAAAGAGAAGAAGGAATTTAAACCTTGAACTTGATAAATACAAGGAAGAATGTATAACGATTGGTAACAATATAAAAAATGCCGTTGAAAATAAATCCATTGAGGAAGAAACGGTGGATATATTAACCGATCAAATAAAAGAATCTACAAAAAAATTGAACTCCATAGACAAGATCTATGAAGGAATAAATTCCGATAATGAAGAGATCAAAAAAAAGTATGAAAAATTTAACAAAAAGGTGACTGAAAAGAATAATGAGATCATTGATATAAAAACCAACATTCAAGGGAATGAGGCACAGATAAAACTCTGCAATTCCGAAATAGAAAATTTGACATCAAGTATTCAAAATTACGATCAACTTACAGAGGAAATTGAAGGAGATATAAAATTTTATAAACAGGAAATAGGATCTTTCAAAAAAGCCATTGAGCAAAATACGATAACTATTAAAAAAATAGTAGATAAAATTGCCGGTATCTCCCAAAAGCTCGAGGGTTCAGAAGAAGTGATCGGAAAATTATCGGAAGAGATAGACAAGAAGAATAAAAAGAAGGAAGGGAAAAATATAACTATTAAAGAAAAAAGAGAAAAATTGGAAGAAATAACAGATGAGCTTGAGGAGTTTCAGAATGGTAAGAACGATATCTCCGTAAAAGCGGAACTCTATTATGAACATCTCAATGAGCTCTTTGATGATAACGATGATATAGTCGAATATTTAGATGAAATAGAAAATGTTACCGATATTGAAATTACCAATGCAAATGAGGAAATAAATATAATATCGGGGAAAATAGAAAGGCTTGGACCGATAAACTTTGAGGCGGTAGAAGAATTTGACAGGTTTAAGGAAGAATATGAATTATTAAAAGAGAATTATAATGACATTGCAGATTCAATTGAAAAATTGAAGGATATTATTATAAGTGTAAATAAAGATATAGCAGAAAAATTTTCCAGGACCATTGAAAATATCAATCGGCATTTTGATAAAACATTCAAGGCAATGTTTGAAGGTGGTGAAGCAACGGTTATAATGTTGAGCCCGGAGGACCCCCTTGAAACAGGGGTAGATATTCAAGTAAAACTCCCCGGAAAAAATATTGAGGTTTTGAGCCTAACCTCAGGTGGTGAAAAGGCACTTATTGCCGCCTCTCTGATCTTTGCGATCTTTTTGCAAAACCCGTCACCTGTTTGTATATTGGATGAGGTTGATGCTTCAATGGATGCAGCAAATATTGAAAAATTCTTTAAGATGATCAAAAAATTCTCAAGTGAGATTCAATTTATCGTCATTACTCATAATAAAAAAAGTATGGAATTTGCGGACACACTTTATGGTGTAACAATGGAACAAAAAGGAGTATCGAAGATATTATCCGTTCATTTTAAAAATAAAAAGAACAACGATGATATACTATAATTTGGTCTTACTTATTCTTTTTTTTACGCTTTTTCTTATCTTGATAAGGAGATTATCAAAAAAAAAATACAAAGTTACAACAAAAGAAGGTATTCTCGCTGAAAAACTTCAAGGAATCATCAAGGGCGGAAAGAATATATTCGAGGAAATTGAGAAACTGCTTATAGAAGCCGACATCGGTCCCTCAACTGTTTACGATATATTGGAAGCAATCAGGGAGGATAACAAAAGGATCAAAAATTATAAAGAATTAACCGGATTTTTAAAAGCACATCTTACAAAAGTGTTAGACGGCTCGGAAGGCAAACTCAATCTTTCGGATAAATCAATTATTCTTATTTATGGTGTTAATGGGGTTGGTAAAACGACCACGGTTGCAAAACTTGCAAGGTATTTGACTGTAAAAGGAAAGAAAGTAGCTCTTGTAGCCGGTGACACTTATCGTGCAGCAGGAGGAGAGCAGCTTGATGTTTGGGCGAACAGACTGAATGTTAAGATATATAAACAAGGGCATGGTGCAGATCCCGGGGCAGTTATATTTGATGCAATAACCTCATTTAAAAATAAAAAAGAGTATACTACCTTGATCATCGATACAGGTGGACGACTTCATACGAACGAAAATCTTGTTAACCAATTTTCAAAAATCATCCGTGTAATCCGGAAAGCATGGGGGAAAATACCCGATGAAAGATTATTGGTCCTCGATGGAACGATGGGACAGAACACCGTGAACCAGGTAAATATATTCTCAAAGGTTATTGATATAAATGGAATAATAATGACAAAACTTGATGGAACTGCAAAGGGCGGGATACTCATTCGGATCTTCAAGAAATACAATATCAAAATCAAGTTTCTCGGCATGGGTGAAAAGATTGGTGATCTTGAGGAATTCCGTATTTCAAATTATCTTGAAAGGTTATTTTAGATGGATATTTTTAGGTTTGTAAACGGTGAATGATTTTGAAAATATAAGTGAGGTTTTGCGTATGAAAAATAAGCACTTTTTGATTGCACTATTGATTTTTATGGTAGGTATGGGCATATTTCATTATTTTGAAAAGAAAGGTCCGAAAGTCGAGAACTTAGACGAAATGAAAGACAGGGATAAGAAGATTAGTGAATGGAATGATGGTAAACTTGCTCCCGACTTCGATATTGAACTGCTCAACGGGCAAAACTTTTCGTTATCCGAACACATCGGAAAGAAGGTGATAATTCTTTATTTTACGGCAAGTTGGTGTCCACCATGCAAGATAATGGTTCCAGAACTGAAACATCTTTACAAAGAATACGAAAAGAAGCCGTTTACTATGGTTGCGCTTTTTGTAGATAAGAAAAAAGAGGATGTTGAAAAAACAGTAAAAAAATACGGTCCACCCTTTACATCCATTGCGGCGTGGATTAATAAGGAGCTTGCTGAAAAGTACGAGGTACCCGGATTGCCGACCTTTGTTGTAATAGGCAAGGATGGAAAGACACTTTTTTATAAAACCGGAATGATCCGCAATGTTGATATAACGCTCAAACCGCTCATAGAAAAGGAATTGAAACGGGGCGGTTGGAATGTTTCTTTTAAGTTAAGTATAGGAGAATAGAGGTTTTTTCATGGAAGTAATAAATTGCAACAACATTTCGGTAACCTTTAAAAATCATTTCAAGAGATTCAAGGCACTTGACGGCGTATCTTTCAAGGTCAACACCGGCGACATATTCGGATTTCTCGGTCCCAACGGTGCCGGAAAAACTACTACAATGAACTGTCTTCTTGGAATGCTGAAACCCAATAGTGGAGCGGTAGAAGTGTTCGGAAAAGAGCTTTCTGTGGGTAGCCCGGTATTCAAAGAAATTGCTTACCTTCCGGAGGTCCCCATCTATCCCGAATATTTGACGGTTTTTGAGGCGATAAAATACTTTGCGAAATTGTATAATACCAGTATTAGTGATGTTCTTATTGAGGAATATTTGAAGACATTTCAACTGACCAAATATAAAAACTTCTCTTTGAAAAACTGTTCAAAGGGTATGAAGCAGAAAGTTGGTGTGATCCAGAGTATTATATCGAAGCCCCGACTTCTTTTCCTCGATGAGCCGACCCGTGGGCTTGACCCGATAACGGTTAAAGTGATGCGGGATGCAATTTTGAAGTTAAACAGTGCCGGCACGACCATTTTTTTGAATTCTCATGTTATTGCCGAGGTAGAGATGATATGTAACCGTATAGCGGTGATAGATGAAGGAAAAATCGTTAGCGAAGAAGAGACGATTAATTTTAGAAAGGGAGACCATACCGGTTATTCGGTCAAGTTTGAGGCGAATGAAAAGATACCGGACTATATCTCCGTTATGTCAACTACTTCAACAATCGTAGACGGGGAAATTCCGGAGGAGAAACTTGATAAATTCATGAAGTATATTTCAAAAAGTAAGGCAAAACTTCACAGTTGTTCATTAAAAAAGAGTACTCTTGAAGATGCGCTGTTTGATCTTTTGGAAAAGGAGGAAGAACATGCTTGAACCGTTAAAAGTTAATGTTTTGAATAACCTGCTTTATTATAGAAGAAAGCACTATGTAACGATGTTCGGTCTTTTTGTCATATTTGTTTTACTTAACTTCATCGGTGGCGCTTGGCAACGCTTTTCAAGTGGAGACAATTTTGAAGCAATTACAATAATACTGAATAGCTTTTTGAAGATGGGATATTGGACAGCACCGATACTCTGTGCCTTTTTTATCTACACATACCACACAAAAAAGTACCTAAAAATGGTTTTTACAAAACCATGCTCGCCGGAGAGATGGCTTTTTTCGGCAATTTTTTCCGCTTTGTTTGTTTCTGGGATAATTTATCTTTTTACTGTGGTGTTGGGAGTTATACTCTTTACCGCATTTAGGGTACCAATTCAACTTGGGTTCTTCTATATCGTGCTATATAAGTTTTTTAGCATAATTATCATGGTATCATTTACTGCTTTTCTTGTTACAGTTTTTACGAAGAGCGGGCTTGCAATAGTTTTTTTTATGTTTATAGGCGAAAGGCAATTCCATTCATTAAGAGATAATATGAATTCAAGTATTGTGCAAGACGCGATGCAGGGTGTAGGGAAATTCTTCTTTGTCGGGATTTACCACTTATCTAATTTCCTCTATGCGATTTTGCCTTTGAGAACTCCTTATTCGGATGAGATAAAAGCGGTTTTTGTCAGTTACAGAGTTCTGCCCGTCTACTGGAGTTACCTTTTGCTTATGATTCTCTATGCTCTTGTCGCCTTTGGGGTTTATTTTATCCTTTCTGTTTTCTTGCTGAAAAAAAGAAATTATATTTAGTAAAATTGGGGACGGTAGAGAACTTTCGCAACTTAGTGATAGAGGAATGATTAGCAATGATAATTTTGAAGAAATTGTGAAAAATAATAAGAAAGTATTAAATTATTTTGGATTGGATACTAAAAAATTGGAGGCTGATGTAGGTAAGACATTTTATAGTGTCTAAATTGGGGTTTTAAGCCAATGGTACAGTGTTTGAAGGCTGCCTCTTATTTTTTTGGCGTCCAACTGAGGTTATTGTCTAATCTGATGCTGCACTGATACCAAAATTTTATTTTTGTCTAAAGCCCATTTTGGAGCGATAAGGTTCTGGTTTGAAGTTGTTCCGCCTATGCGCATAATAACAATATTGTTTGAAAGAGTTTTTAAAAATTGCACTGTCAATTCGACAAATTCATCCATTGAAATGATCCCAAATGTTTTCTCTTCATAATATTTTGCCAATCTGCTCGTTTTAGGTATATAAAGATTATGGATCTTTACTCCATCTATCTTTAATTTATTTAGATAATCGGCAAGCCTCAAATGATAATTATTTTTTTCCCCCGGTAGCCCAAGGATAATATGTGTCCCAATAAATATTTTCGGAAATATTTTTGTTAAAAATATCGCATCTTCAAAGTCCTTTAAGGTCTCACATCTATTTGACCATTTCCTTATTTTTTCATCCAATGTTTGCAGTCCATACTCAATTTGAACAAAATATTCATCGGTAAAACTATCTATGATCCTGAGTTTTTCTTCATCAATACAATCTGCGCGGGTACCGATTATAAGCCCGACAAATTCATCATACTTTTTGATAATCTCATATTTTTTCAAAAGCCTCTCCGGAGCATCATAAGTATTTGAAAAAGACTGAAAATATAATAAAAATTTATTGTATTTATTTTTTCTTTTTTCAAGTTGATCTTCAATCTGCCTTTCTATCTCAATTTTTTTTTCCGTTCCGCTTCCATAAACATCACAGTATATACATCCGCCTACACCCTTTTTGCCGTCCCTATTCGGACAGGTAAAACCACCGTCAACACTTACTTTTCCTACATTTTCACCAAATAATGATCTTAAAAAGAGGGAATACCTAAAGTAGTTTCTTGATGTAATCGATTCTTTCAGAAATCTGTTTTGAAAAACTGCCATCCTTTTTAAATTCCTTTAAATAAATTTCGTAGTAGTGAAGTGCTTTTTGCGGATCCTTAAATATTTCAAGGTAACTATCTCCTGCCTTAAACAATATCTCTTCATATTCATCTCTACAATGATAATTTTTAATTATCGTTTCACAGATCCGACTAAATTCTTTTTTATCAAAATCATAAATACTTTTGTAGAGTTCTTTCCAGAGTCTATTGTTCCGCTTTTTCATAATAGAACTTATGTTCCTCTACATTGTATTTATAAACGCCCCTTGGAGCAGTAAGAGAACTTCCGCCAAGATAGGGTTTTAATTCTTCAAAGGTGGTCGGATATTTACTTTTTTCTAAATAAAAAAGTTCTACCTTACCATCCAACACCTTTATACTTTGTTTTATTGCCATTTTTTCGGCTTTTGTCAGTGCCTTTGGATAATTTAAAAGTTCACTGCCCGGTTTGTAAGAACAAGAGGCAAATAACAAAAAAAATGTAATTATGTATATTGTTCTGCTCATTTTTTACCCTCCGAAATATATTTTTCAATAATTTCCTTGAATTTTTTCTGAAATTCTTCTTTTGTAGATATGCTCCTGTCAATTGGCGGATATAAAGTTATACTCTCGCTTTGAAAATATTTTTTAATCTCTTTTTTTATAATTTCGGATCCGACAATAAAATAATCCACCCGAGCCGCTGATATTTTGTCCCACATTCTAATGTAAGTAAGAAAAAGAGAATTAATACTAAGTCTTCTTTTTGTATGATCATTGAAAATTCTCCCCCGCCAATTTTTCTCTATGGATCTTAAAATATATGCAATATGAATAGTTCCGGGATGGATCAATACGCCCTTGGCAAATATTTCCGATAAGGAGATCACAAGATCATAATTACTCAGATCAAATGTCTCCACAGCTATCGGCATAAGAAATGTATATTGTTTATATTTTTTTTTGGCAAAAGGGAAACTCTTAATAAATGAGAACCTTTTAACCCTTTTGGCTAATTTTTTATCGGGAACCGGAAGAAGTGAAAAAAGATCACTATTTGGGTAGAGCTCTAAAATTGCGTCTAATAATTCCTTATTTAATCTATCAAATACAATTGCAACTTTCATATAATCATATTACACTTTTTTCAGTCTTCTCCGTTCAATATATATTTTTCTATAACTTTCTTTATACTTTTCACCTCCGCATCGGTGATCTTGATGAAATCAATACCCATTTCAAACATGTTTTCAGCAATTTTTTCAATTCGCGTAACCTTTCCGATACCATTGATCCTTTTTTCTTCATTAGGAAATCTAAATGAAAATTCCATTGACATATCTACACCGATAGGTGTATCACTCAGGAATAATATTCCTGTTTCAGAGAAATTTATTCCTTCCGTGAAGATAAAATCCTTTGTCCCTTTAAGTCTATACAAAAATTCAAATGTATAAGGTAATCGAAAATATCTTCTCCTCTCTTTTAAATAAGTTTTGATCTTACCCTTCCCATCCTTTTTCGCTTGATAAAGTGCAATATCGGCATGTTCTAACATTTCCCGTATTGAAAAACTATCCATTTTATAAGAAGACATTCCGCAAGAAACGGTAACCTTTAACCTTTTTTTGATCATATTTTGTAATCTCTTGATAAGTATAAGTGTTCCATTAATATCGGTTTCAGGAACAAGTAATATAAATTCATCGCTTCTATATCTAAATAAAAAATCAGCGGTTCTAATATAATCCTGGATGATCTGAGCAACCTCTTTTAATACCTTATCTCCTGCAAGATGCCCTTTTTTCTCATTGATCATCTTAAAATTATCTATATCAATTAAAACCATTGTCAGGTATTTTTTATATCTATGGGCACGATCTACTTCTAATTTGATTATTTTTTCAAAGAAATTGCGGTTATATACCTTTGTTAAATGGTCATGTATCACACTATTTTTAAGATTGCTATATGTTAAATAATCCAAGATAAAGGGGTGAACAATCTCTTTTTTTACCTCGATAAAGTAGTAAAGTATAATGATGCTTAGATTTATCTCGGAATCAAATTTTTTCTTAAAGTTAGCAACAAGGTCAATGATATTACTCCAATCCTCAATTGCTGTTTCTGCATTTTTCCCTATACCGACAAAAAGGTTCAAGGCTTCAATATAAAATTTTTCATCGTCCATCTCTTTTAATGATTCTGTAAAAAATTTATTAATAGCTTTGTTTTTTTGTAACAGTCCCATAATTTTTTTTCTTAGCTTCATATTCTACCTCACCTATTATTATAATAATTTTTTGTTTTTTTTCAAGTATTAAATACAATTTAAAATTTAGGGTTTGGAATTTGGGGTTAAAAAGAAAAAAAATATAAAACTCCGTACCCCATAAAAAGAGGGACATACCTCATCAAACTGATTTTTTTTGTTGAGATGTGTCCCGGACTCTTCATTAGATAACAATAGACCACCCGAAAACAATATAACCAAGGGAAAAGAAAAAAATTTATTGAAAATAGAAAAATTTTTAGAATCTACCTTTAAATTTTCAGTATAAGTGATTTTATTAAATCACTTTCTATTAAATCTTTTCTATAAAGTAGAAAATTAATTTTCTAATAATTTAAAAGATTTAGAATAATGAAATTTCATTTCATAACTGAAAATTTAGAAATCTTAAAAATCCGTATAATCCGTTAAATCCGTGGTTAAAGAAATCTTATTTCGTAAAAAACTAAAAATTTATTCAAAAGAGTTGACAAAAGATAAAAAAAAATATATAATTTAATAGAAATCACAGGGAGGTGATTTAATATGAAGAAAAAAGGTTTTACACTGATCGAACTTATGATCGTTGTAGCGATCATTGGTATCTTAGCGGCGATTGCAATACCGAATATGGTTTACACAAAGAAAAAGGCAAAACTTGCTGCCTGTGAAAGTAACCTAAAAAATCTTGCTCAAGCACTTGATATGTATGCAGGTGATAATGACGATCAATATCCACAAGGTGCGGGTCAGAATATAGGTCAAGCTGCTGGTATACTTATTACAGGTGGTTACCTTCAAAAAGTAGTGGCATGCCCCGTAGGTGCTGGTGCCGCATACACTTTTGATTGTACGATTGATTCTTATACAATTGACTGTCCTACTCCAGCCAACCATTATTGGAGTCCTAAGAAAACAATAGCAACACTTAGATACCTATCGCAAGGCGGTATTGAAAAGGTTAAAAACCCATAGGAAAAATCTATTTTTTTATATGATTTCGGGGGAATTTATTCCCCCTTTTTTTTATTTGAGCAAATTAAACAATCGTAGGGGCTCTTTGAAAAAGAGCAATCCAATGCTTTTTTGCACAAGAATAAGATTCATTGAATGACGGTTTTATATATATTGTATTTCTTATTGATCGGATTGATTTTAGGAAGTTTTTCCAATGTTCTGATATACAGAATTCCGAATAAATTATCAATTGTTTTTCCCTTTTCTTTCTGTCCTATTTGTAAGAAGAAGATCAAATGGTATGATAATATCCCTGTTCTATCCTATGTTATTCTCGGAGGCAGGTGTCGAAACTGTAAAAGTAAAATATCCATTCAATATCCTCTTGTTGAACTTGTCTCGGGCATA
>JAUXGM010000003.1 GCA_030622125.1 bacterium
CTCAGAATGACCCCGTATTTAAAAGTTCAAGGTCAAAAGTCGAAGGTCGAAGGTTTACCCAGTACCGTGAAACTGGTGCGGGGTTAAAAGGTTCAAGGAAAAAGAATAAAGAACAAAGGATGAAAATCGGGATACGGGGTAAACTCCATACAAATGAATAATGAAGAATGAATAATGAAAAATGAATAATGAAGAATAAAAAAAAAGATGGATTCCTGCCGGAGTTTCATATTAGCTATTTAGAATTTCGCAAATGCCTCTTATTGACTTAAATTTTATTTTATGATAAAATCGGATATGTTTAAAGGAATTAAGGAAAATTTTTTAATGCTTGGCGAATATATACTTTTTTTAGTAAAAAGTAAAAAGTTTTGGCTTATCCCTCTCATTATATTTATTGTTATATTTGCATTATTGGTTGTCGCCGCCAATATCTCACCATTCTTGCCATTTGTTTATACTTTGTTTTAAATGAAGTCTTTTTTTAAGAAAGTTCTTAATATTCTATCCTTGATAGAGACACATATTTTTTTGGGGATACTTTATTTTATCATCATTGGAATCTTTAAATTATTTTACCTTTTATTTTCATTATTAAAAGAAAATCCTTCTCATACGAACTACAAAAAATTTAAGAAAGAAAAAGTAAACCTAAGGGCATTGAAACGAGGATTTTGATGTATATTCTTGGAATATCGGCATTCTATCATGACTCTACGGCAGCCCTTTTAAAAGATGGAAAGATCGTTGCAGCAGCAGCCGAAGAAAGATTTTCAGGCAGGAAACATGATCATAGCTTTCCCGATAAGGCAGTAGATTTCTGCTTAAAATTTGAAAAAATCAAAAAAGAGGATATAGACTACATTGTTTTTTATGAAAAGCCGATTATAAAATTTGATAGAATACTTGATACCCATCTTAAAAATTACCCGTTTGCATATAAACTTTTTTCTTATGCAATTCCTCTTTGGGTAAAGAAAAAATTAAAAATAAAGTTTTTAATTAAAGATAAACTCGGGAAATTTCCTCTTTTTACAAGACATCACATCTCACATTCGGCAAGTGCTTATTATCTTTCCGGATTTTCGGAAAGTGCGGTCATTACCTTTGATAGTGTTGGCGAATGGAACACTCTTTCAATCGGTATCGGAAGGGGGAATAAGTTGAATATTCTGAAAACAATTGATTTTCCGGATTCACTTGGACTCTTATATTCAACGGTTACCGCATTTCTCGGATTTAAAGTGAATAACGGTGAGGGAAAGGTTATGGGTCTTGCCTCTTATGGAAAACCTATATATAAGGAGAAGTTCAAGAAGCTGATCACGGTATTTTCCGATGGCAGTTTTAGGTTGAAAAAAAGTTATTTTGCCTATTCTTATTCCGATAGAATGTATTCAAAAAAAATTGTTAAGCTTTTTGGCGATCCGAGAAAACCGGAGGGAACTATCACAAAAAGGGACAAAGACTTAGCGGCAACACTACAATGGCTGCTTGAGGATATCGCTCTAAAAATAGTAAGACATACCAAAGAGATCACTAAAATGGATAATCTTTCGTTAAGCGGTGGTGTTGTTCTGAATTCCGTAATGAATGGAAAGATATTAAAAAGCGGAATTTTCAATAAATATTTCTTTCTGCCGATTGGCGGGGATGGCGGAGCATCTGTCGGTGGTGCCCTCTATTTATGGCGAAATGTTCTCAATAATAATTACAATGAACCGCTTTCTTCTCTCTATTTCGGTCCCAAATATTCCGATGAAGAGATACTGACTACAATAAAAAATTATAAATTGAACTATAAAACAACTGCTGATATCAATGAATATATTGCGGATATGTTGATCGAACAAAAGATCATCGGTTGGTTTCAAGGTAGAATGGAACTTGGACAACGGGCACTTGGGAACAGATCGATACTTGCCGATCCCCGAAATCCGAAAATGAAGGATATTATTAACGGTAAAGTCAAGCATAGAGAATCATTTAGACCCTTTGCTCCATCTATGTTGGAAGAAAAATTTGCCGAATATTTTGGTATAGAAGACGCCTTCTCTCCTTATATGATCTTATGTCTCCCCGTTTTAAAAAATAAAGTGGACTTTCCCGCTGCAATACATATTGATGGAACTGCAAGGATTCAAACGGTAAACAAAAAAGATAATAAAAAATATTATGATCTTATCGACAATTTTTATAAAAAGACGGGGATCCCTGTAATTCTAAATACCTCATTTAATGTTCGAGGCAAACCAATTGTTTGTTCTCCGGAGGATGCTGTTTTGACCTTTTTGAGAACGGAAATTGATATTCTTGTAATGGGAGATCTTATTATTGAAAAATGAAAGGTAAATTTTTATTGATCATCTCCTTTTTTACTCTAATGATCGGTTTTTCCGAAAGAATCACAAATTATACGGGAAATGAGATATATCCCGTATTAAGGAAGAATCTCTATTTTATAATGTATGATAAAAATAATGTTTCAATAATCAGGAGAAGTAAAGAGGGAGAATTAAAGATCATAAAAGATGAATATATTCTTCCGGCAGGATTTGATGTTAGTCAAAATGAAGAAAGAATGTTGTGGGTATCCAATAAAGTGGATTCCCGCGGGGTTTTGAAACTACATAATTTTAAAACAAAAAAAGATATAACCATTGAAACCGGTAAAGGCATTGAAGGAGTCTGCTTTATTACAAATGATCAGATCGCATATTCCGCCGATAAGAAGATCTATGTTTATAATATCAGAGATAAAAAGAAGATAATGTTGGGAAACGGTTTATGCCCTTTTTATTACAATTTTCACCTGATCTTTTCATTCGGAAACAACATTTACAGCTATTCATTTAAAGAAAAGGTAACCAAAACCATTTACGAGAATAATAAGCCGATTTACTATCCGATCAAGAATAATGCATATCTCTATTTTATAGAAAAAAATCCAAACACTACATATCTTATCTACGATCAAAGGAAAGTAAAACTTTTTTCCTCTGATCTGCCGACCGTAACCTTGAATTCATCCAAAGATAAGATCATTGCCTCCCGCAAATTTAATAATTATGATATCATTATATCGGAGACTACGGGTGATATTCCCATTTTTAAGAATTTATCCGAAATAGATCAATTTCTATTCAAAAACGATCTGGATAAGATGCGTGCTTACGATAGGCATATTACAATAAATGGTATAGAGCCGAATATTGTAAAACGATTATTTTTTATGTCGATAAAAAATAAATTAAAAAAAAGGGCACATAATTATCTTGGAATGTTAAAGGAAGATATTGATTACGATGAATACATTTATTATAATTTTCTCTACCGCTATATATTTGGGAATATCGGACTTTCCGAGTTTAAAAAAATAGAGATAAATAAAAAATATAAAGAGAAGATGGATATTCTCTATGCAAACTATCTTTTTAATCTTAAAATGTATGATAAAGCATTGCTTGCATTTAAGGAGATCAAAGAAAAAACTAAAAATAAAAATATACTTTTCTCATCCAATTATAATCTTGCAAGTATATATTGTCATTTTGGTGATCTTTGGGAGAATATCTCTCTTTGGCAGGTATTTTTTTCAAGGCTTTCGACCAAACAGTTGAAAAGGTATTATGAAATATTAATTAAAGCGTTTGATTCCGATATGATCACACTCTGGGAAAAAATATATTTTGCCGAGCTTTTTAAAGGCGGTAAGGAAATTGATTTTGTTAAAGCAACTATATTTTATAAAAATCACTTTTATGATCATGCGGAAGATATCTTAAAAAATTATATCGATGAGGATTCAACCTTTCTAAAATTAAAGATCGCCGTCTCCAAAAAAGACCTGACCAATATATCTAAATATTACGGCAATCTCAAAGATAAAAAAATACCGGCACAAAAGGAGATCCTTACCCTCTTGAATGTTAACTCAATATTTTCAGAAAAAAATGATCGTTTATTAAAATTTTTATACAATCTTTTCCCTGATGATTTTAGAGTTACATTCTGGTATTTTTTCTACCTTTCAAAAAATGACCCTTCATATATGAAAATAATTATGAAACATTTAAGTAAAAATGATCGGATTGTTGATTTTAAACGGTTCTTATACGGTTTTCTCTCCGGAAATCGGTTGTATTCACTATTTTACCTTTATAAAACAGTAAAAAAATGGGAAAATCCTATTGTATTTGCAATTGCCGGGGTCTATGAATATAAAAATTCAAATTATGAAAAAGCAAAAAATTATCTTTTAAAGGCTTATATGCTGAGTAACGATGATTTTTACTACATAAACAGTATTATTCTTTCATATTTAGGGAAGGTATTTTATCGACTTGAGGATTATGAAAATCTTAACTATTACCTTTCAATAAAATATGATAAATACGATTACTTTCTGAATTCAAACGAAAAGGTTGATACTGCGATAGTTTATGCCCGAACACTTCATATACTGGGAAAAAGTGACGAATCTATCAAACTTCTTGAAGAATTGGCAGCGGAAATTGAAATACTGTCACAAAAGATAAAACTCTACTCTTATATTGCATTTTTGGCATATATAACTAAGGACTATAACAAATCATTGGTATATACATTGAAATTGATCAATGAAAAAGAAAAAATTCAAAAAAGTAACTTTACACTGGAATATAAACTTATCGGCAATATCTATCTAAAACTTAAAGATTACAGATCGGCGGAATCTATTTATATGAGATCATTGGAAGAGTTAAAGACATTTAAACAAATCTCAAAAAAATCTTTGTTCGTTTTTTCGGCATTTGTTAATTTAGGTGGCGGAAAAAATGATCTTTCACAAGGAAAACTCAAGAAAAATATTAAAAAAGAGATCTATAATAACTTGATCACAACCTATTCCTATCTTTCAGAGTATAAAGAAGCACAAAACTATCTTGAGAAAAGAATGGAATTATTATCAAAAAAAGAAAGAAAAAATATAAAAATGGCGATCAGTTATAATCATTTTGGAATAAATAGCATGAATGACCGAGATCTCGCAAAAGCAATATATTATTTCAAACAAAGTTTTAGTATGCTGAACAGCTTAAAAATTGGTAATGGTCTTATAGAAAATCTTGTAAATTTATACGATGCAGAATTTTTGTCTAAAAATTCTAATACCGATATTCCTTTTTCTAAATTCATTACGATCATTGATCGGAATAATTACGATAACGATCATCTTGCATTACTTTTCTTTTTAAGAACATTGATAGAGATTGATAAGATTCCTTTTTTTAATATTGAAAAATTTGAAGCTACCATATTAAATTATGAAAGGCGATTTAAAAATATTATTATTCTTGAAAGATACATTGATGACCTATTGGAAAATGGTTCTATATCGGATAAAAAAGCAAAAGCACTCGTTTATCTTGCTAAATACGCTATTGCAAAAACAACGGGAAGCTGTGATGGTCAAAACTTAAAAATAGGAATAAAGATATTAAAAAAAATTCCGCTGAATAGTTTATTATGGTATTTTTATTATTTAAACGGTGAGATTGACAATGCTTATGAAGCACTCTTGAGTACAATGGAAAAGATACCGTCTTCTTTACTTGATACGGCGGGAATGCTTTTAGAAGATATTTCAAGGAAACAATTAAAAAATGGTGATCTTAAGAATTATATCCTTACAAAGGAATATGAAAGAGAATTACCGTTCTTTAATTCGGTAGTGGATCAAGAATGGCTTTTTCCCAAAGAACTTCAAAATATTTATTATAAGAATGTTGTTTATCTAAAAAACAAACTTCTTTCTTCCAATGGATTTTCAAATCGTGATTATGACAGCCTGGAAAATGAAATTGAAAATAACAAGAACTCAGCAGTAAATTTTTTCATACATCCCTTTTCTTATCCTATTGATACTCTTTTAAATGAGTTTAAAGACTCAAAAATACTATTTATTGATGAAAAAAATAAAAATTACATTCTCTTTCAGAATAGTAAATTTAAGATAGTAAATGAATTGGTCAACACTGATTATCAGGTGATCTACTCGGGTAATATGCCGGTAAATACACCGTTTGGGGTTAGTTTAAATATGCTTTATCTATCAAAGATCAATTTTAACTATAATCCGGCAGTGACGATCACAATAACAGAGACTACAAAAAATATCTCCGGGTATGGTGTTATATATGCGGATAAATTAGGGATCGACCAAAACCATAATTTTGGGATCGGAAATATTAAACTAAAAACTCTAATGCAATCACACCAGGTTCCCTATCATCTTTTTTTTAATGATTTTCCGAGTTTAAATGAGATCAATATGACATATCCCATTCTTATTCTATCCGGATTTTCTACTCTATCAACGAATGTTGAGAACTTTAATATAGATAATTTTGAAAGAAAAAATAAATTTGATGCTTTGAAAAATTCAGGAAAAGATCTGTGTTTTGCCGGATACAGAGGGATAGAGGAAGAAAAAATTGAAGATTTTACGAACAACAGGATACAAGAACTTTTAGGTCTTGCAATTGACAATTATAAAAAGAAAAAATGGGGGCTTTCTACTGTTTATTTTCAGAATCTCATCAATATCTATGGCAATCCATTGGAGAATAATCAAAAACTGAAGATTTATTCCTATTTTATAAATTCACTTTACCACAGTAAAAAATATGATATTGGAATTTTTTACCTTGATAGAATTATAAGATTTATTGAAAAAGATGAGCAACATGAGAAGCTGCGATATAAATTTCTCAATAAACTCATTTCATTTTATAATGCAAAAAAGGACTTTGGAAAGGCACTGAAAACAGCACAAAGGCTTCAGGATATATTCAAGGATGATCTGTCATATATAATGCCCATACTATTGAATCAGGTGGTGCTTCTTGAAGCAAATGGATATTATGAAAAGGCATTTCAAATTTCAAGCCGTATTTTTGAACTTGATAAAAATAAGAAAAGTAAGTATTCTGCACAAATTACCTTAACATATGCCCATTTTTTATATCTTTTTCAAAAGGATTTAATTCGCTCAAAAGAACTTTTTGAAAGGGGACTGAATATGGATATTGAAGATACCGGCGGTGAAAATATCTCAAAATTTCTGTTTGAATATTTAAAGAATCTTATTGATATCGGAGAATTTGGCATTGAAAAAAAAATTGAACAGTATAAAAAATACATAGATGATGAGGATGGATTTACCTCAGTAATCGGAATGGCTGCTTTAAAGAGGGGAGATCTACTAAAAGTAAAGGAAATAATTGACAAATTGTTACTTGGAAAAGTTCGTGATAAATGTGCAGGGTATAATTTATCGGGGCTTCTCAATTTTTTGTTGAGGAATTTTGCAAAAGCTCAAAAAGACTTTGAAAAAGCAAAGGAATATGCCGTAAAATCTAAAAATGAGAATGATATTATCAATATAAGGTCAAATATTGCGCTATTAAATATTGCCGCAGGGAATTTTCAAAAAGCGTTAGATGTAGTGAGTGATATCCTGAAAAAAGATAGAAAAAAAGGGAAGATAACGGATATTTTATATGATCTTAGATTACTTGTTGTTATCAAAGACGGATTGCATCAGAAGAATACAAATATTTGTAATGAAATGCTTGACCTCTCCTTAAAACACGGCTATAAAAATTACGAAAATTTTGCAATTTATATGTTGGTGAAAAATAAAAGTTCAAAAAAAAGAAATATTGCTCTAAAGAATTTTTTAAAGAAAAACATAACCGATCTTTTAAGGGTAGAGATACTTTATAAACTTGCTCAAAAAGATAAAAAATATTATGAAGAACTTTTTGAAATAATTTTAAAACAAGACAACATTACCAATATTGATATTGTCAAAAATGGTTTCACATTCGATCTTGATAAGATATTGGCGAACTACCTTGAAAATATTGATCCGCAAAAAGCACTTTTAAAATATTACTATTTTCAATTGAAAAAAAGGTACGATTATGATCATATAGTTGAGCTTTTTAATGAGCATTGTGTTAATGGTTATCAGATAGTTATTTTAAAAAATAAAATATTTACTTTTAATATCAAAGATAACAAAATTGAAAGAAGAGTAGAAAAATTTGATAGATCCGAATTTGAACACAATTGGAGAGATTTAATAACGAACATTGAAGCTTTTTCCGATCTGAGTAGTTATAAGAATTATTTTTCCTCACTCTTATTTAAGCATATAGAGGAAAGTAATTTTAATTTATTCATTGCTCCGACACTTCTTTTCTTTCCCTTTTCGATCTTTGAAAACAAAGCCATAACCCTTTACGCCTATCCATTCTATCAAAAAAAAGCAAAGATCAATAACGACAGTTCTTTTATTTCAGATGATACATCTTATAATAATGATCTTAAAAAATATCTAAAGAAAGGTTATTTTGTTTTATTGGATCAAGGAGAGTTTAACAATATCAATCCATATTTGTCAAAATACGGTGATCTTACATTGAAAGAAACAATGAATGCAAAATTATTGATTGTAAAAATAAATCGTTCCACTTCTCTTAATAACAATATTCTCCCGTATTTTTCAACTTACGACCACATTGTATTTCTATATGGCTGTAAAGGTGATGAGAGTTACTATGCGGTGTTTTTAAGGAAGCTTTTTGAAAATAACCTGAATGAAAAAAATGCCGTAGAATATATGAGAAAGAAATACACATTCCCCCGATACTATTCTCTCTTTAATTTTATTACAAATAGATGACGGAATAGGGGAATAAGGGAATACAGAGGTTAGAGGTTCGAGGTTAGAGGTTAGTAAAAAAATATAAAAATCCGAAAAGCCATAAAAGAGGGACATACCTCATCAAACTGATTTTTTTTGTTGAGATGTGTCCCGGATTCTTCCTTAGATAACAATAGACCACCCGAAAACAATATAGCCAAAGGAAATAGATTCAAAGATTCAGAAGAAAATGCACTGAAAACAGGCGGGGCATCCCTTTTCGTCTTGGGACACATCAAAAATTACAAGCACCGTCCCCATTCTACAAATCATCCAGCCATCCGGCTGTTTTATTTATTTTTTTCCTAAAAAAATTTCCGATATTATTAGAATATCTTGCCTGGTGATATTTAAAGTACATGTAACCATCCATAATCCCTACAATCTCTATTTTTCCAGACCGATGAGACATAATATACTTAAATCTTTTACTGTGACCATTAAGCTTCTTTTTCGTATTTTCAACAATTTCGTAACCTCTATACAATGGAACTTGAAAATTACTTTTGACTCTTTTTACCGGTCGGCACTGGAAAACATAATATGGATTAACACCGATGTTGACAAGTTTATTTTGTAATTCCGCCAAGATTTCAGGATTATCATTCACTCCTTTTAGTAAAACGGTTTGATTGTTCACTATCACACCGGAGCGAATGAGTAAATCAACAGTGTCAGAGGATTTCTGAGTAATTTCTCTCGGGTGGTTAAATTGAGCTATCACATATACTCTTCTATTTTTCAGTGAGTTGTTTCTCAGTAAAGTCAATAATTCCTCATCTTTCAAGATTCTATCTGGAAATGTCACTGGAACTTTAGTTCCAAATCTTATGAAATCTAAATGCGAAATAGTTGAAAGGCTTTCTAAGAATTCTTTAATTACTCTTGTTGGCAAAGTAAAAGGATCACCCCCTGTTATAAGCACATTGTTAATCTCTTCATGTTTCTCAATATACTCTATTGCATCGTTAAATCTATGCAATATCTCTTTAGTTGGCAGACCAACCATTCTTTTTCTGAAACAATATCTACAATAAGTAGCGCATCTATTTGTTACTAAAACCAAGGCTGTTCTCGCATACTTGTGTTGCAGTCCCGGCATTTTTGTACTTTCCCGTTCACCACTTGTATCATAAGATCCGGAAAGATTTAACTCTTTTTGTGAAGGAACCACCATCTTTCTAATAGGATCATCGGGGTCGTTCCTGTCAATTAAAGACATATAATAACGGGTAATGCACATAGGATGTTTTTCTATAACTTTTCGTAATCGCCTCTCCTCTTTTGGCGTTATTTCTATATATTCCCTTAGTTGTGCAATAGTACAAATGCTTTCTTTAAGGTCATTTTCCCATGTCATAATATAATACCTAATAATGGTACAGTAATTAGGAAATATTTACTTTCCCAAGTATGAATTCTTAATATTACCTTTGTTTCCAAATTTCGCTTAACTTGTTTATATATGACAAATATCATATATATTGTTCTATAGATGTTGTTTATCTTCAATATTAACTCCTCTGTTTAAGGACCCACTGTTTTTCCAATTTGCCCTTTCGTTATTTTGATTTCACACTTAATTATAACACATTTAACCTCAAAAATCAAATTATTTAGTGAAAATAAACAGATTAAAAGTAATAAAAATTATTAAAATCCGTGTAATCCGTTTAATCCGTGGTTAAATAAATTATATTGTTTTTTTCTTGCCGTATTTCCTTATTACTTTATTTCCTTATTCCCTTGTCTATACTGTTCTCGGGAGGTATATCGTTATCTAATGAAGAATCCGGGACACACCTCAACTTTAAAAATCAGAAAGTTAAGGTATGTCCCTCTTTTATGGGGGGGCGGAGTTTAATATTGTTTTTAACTAACCTCTGTATTCCCTTATTTCCTTATTCTCTGGCACTTGTTTTTTTGCATAAAATTTCTTTTTATGATATAATTAAATATGGAAATCATTGTTAAAGAAGGTAAAAATATTCGGTTTGAGGGGCTTCCCCCCCTTATTTCAAAGATACTTGCAAATAGGGGAATAGATATGGAAGAGCAAAAGGAAATTTTTTTCAATCCGGGATTTAAAAATCTAACAAAACCGGAAAATATCAAAAATATCACAAAGATAAGGGATTTTATAAAAGATGCCGTAAAAAATAATGAGAGAATAGCTATCTACGGAGATTATGATGTAGACGGCATAACAGCATCAATAATACTCTATAAAACAATAAAAAAATTGGGCGGAGATTCTTTTATTTATATACCCGACCGTTTTGATGAGGGGTATGGAATAACAAAAAAAGGTATTGATACGATAAATGATATGAAAATAAAAAAAATTGTCAGTGTTGATTGCGGAATTACATCATATAATGAAGTAGATTATGCAAAATCAATTGGTATTGATATTGTTATTACCGATCATCACCTGCCTCAAAAAATGCTTCCCGATACGATCATTGTTGACCCGAAATTGGAGGATGAGAATACCCCCTACTATAATATTTCAGGTGCAGGCATCGCTCTTTTTCTCGGATTATCTCTTTTAGAAAATAAAATTGATGATTTTACAAAGGAACTTTTTGCTCTTTCTTCTCTCGGTACGGTAGCGGATGTCGTTCCGCTTTTAGACGATAATAGAATAATAACTATTCTCGGACTTGATGCTATCAATACAATTTCCATAAAAGGTATCGATGAACTTAAAGAGGTTGCGGGATTAAAAAAGAAAATAGAGGCACATCACATAGCATTTGCTCTTGCTCCGCGATTGAATGCAGCCGGTCGTATGGAAAATGCCCTTCTTTCCATTAAACTTTTTACAGATGATGATCCGCTTTTCTATGCAAAAGAACTTGATCGATTAAATTGGGAAAGGAGAAATCTTCAAGACGAGATATTCACGATTGCTAATTCAATATATCTGTCCGATGAACCTTCGATACTTTTGTACTCTAATAAATTTAATAGAGGAATAAACGGTATAGTTGCCTCAAAAATGGTAGAAAAATACAACAAGGTTACAATTATTTTAGAAGAGGTGGATGGTGTTCTGCATGGTTCAGGCAGAAGTATTTCGTCTGTTAATATAATGGAAATTATTAAGCCGTTAAAAAAACTTTTATTAAGCGGTGGCGGACATAAAATGGCTTGTGGTGTTACCTTAAAAAAGGAGAATTTCGATAATTTTAAAATGGAATTCAATAAACTTCTTTTAGAAAAATACGGTGATATCATTGGGAAAGAAATTGTTAAGGTTGATGAACGCATTGATGTTTCCGAGTTCAATTTTGAGACATATAATTATATTGAAAAGATGAAACCGTTTGGTATGGGTAATCCAAAGCCGATTTTTTTTGTTGATAATGTTATGATAAAAAATATAAAAATTGTGAAAGAAAAATACAAATTTTATTATTGTGAGAACAATAAAAATTCCTTTACAGCAATTGATTGGTCGGGGGAAAGCGATCTCAAAATGAATGTCCTATCCAAATTTGTAGGGGTATTATACTATGATACCTTTAGAAATCAGACAACCTTGAATTTAAAATTGGAACGATACTTGCAATAATGTTAATAGAGTTGAAAAAAAAGAAAATTTTGATACAATATAAAAAGTATAGGAGTTAACTATGAAAGGAAAAAAACTTTTATTGGTTTTGCTGGTCGGATTGATTGCATTCCCTACCTGGTCTGCGAGTTATTTTAAGTACTATAATCAGGGAATAAGCTTTCTTAAAGCAAAGGATTACAAAAATGCCGAGCTGTTTTTTGATCGTACCTTAAAAAATAAACCGGATTTTGTTCCTGCAATGAATGCTCTTGTGCAGATATACACTATAAAAAAGGAATATCCGAAAGCAATTACTATGTGTAACAAGGTCATAAAGGCAAAACCGAAAGAGACAGGTATCTATCTTTCTTTAGCCGATGTATATAGAAGATTGGGCAGATATAAAGAAGCTCGAGCTACACTTAAAAAAATGTATGTATTTGAGCCGAAGAACATAGATGCCAAATTGGTGGAAGCGGACATACTTTCAAGCCTTAATAACCATAATGAAGCAATAAATGTTTATAATGATATTGCTAAAATTAACAAGGAAAAGGCATTTGAATCATATAGAAGAATTGGAATTATCTATCTGAATAAGAAAAACGATCTTATAAACGCAGAGGTATACTGTAAAAAAGCACTTTCAATTAAACCCCATGATGAAAGGACCTTAAAATTACTCGGTTATACATATTTAAAGAAAAAAGCCTGGGCGAAAGCAGCTCAGCAACTTTCAAAAGTTTCGGAAAAGGCACTCTCTACGGAAGACCTAAATTGGCTTGGATACTGTTATAGAACTACAAAAAATATAGATAAAGCGATCCATTACTATGAAAAATTATTTAGGAGATCAAAAAATAAAGATCAAAAATCAGCCGTTGCACTTTCGGAACTTTATAAGAAAAAAGGCAACAATGCAAAATCAAGTGAATACAATAAGATAGCAACAAGTTCGGATATCGTTGATTATTCCGCTGCATATAAACTCGGCTATAATTTGTTGAAAAGTAAAAAATATTCGGAAGCGATTATTCAATTTAAAAAATCAATCAAATCAAAAAATGATTTTTACGGTTCATGGTATGCTCTCGGTATTTGTGAGTATAATCTCGGTAAAAAAACAATTGCTTTAAGAAATTTTAAAAAAGCATCTGAATTGAAACCATCCTATCCTACTACATGGTGGTATATGGCGATGATCTATGATTCGCAAAAAAAATTGAAAGATGCTGTTGCAGCTTACAGTCAAGCAATCGGCTATGATCCCAAAAATCCGGGTCTTTGGTATAACCTTGGAGTTGATTACTTTGAACTAAAAGATTATAATAATGCAGCAGCAGCATTTGAACAGGCTATAAAACTCAAACCCAATTATATTGATGCATTGTATAATTTAAGTAATGCTTATCAAAAACTTGGAAAACCTAATCTTGCAGCAGATGCACTTAGAAAAGCACAAAAATTAGAGGGGAAGTAATGATGGGATTTGTAATTATTTTAATTATTATTATTGTTGCGGTAGCTCTTTGGTATATAGGTGTTTATAACCACCTTATAGCATTAAGAAATAGAGTGAAAAACGGCTGGTCACAGATTGATGTTCAATTGAAAAGAAGACATGATCTAATACCGAATCTTGTGGAGACCTGTAAAGGTTATATGAAGCATGAAAGGGAAACATTGGAAGCGGTAATTAAGGCAAGACAGCAGGCAATCAATATTAAGGGGGATGATGTTAAAAATATAGCAAAGATAGAAAATATGCTTACTCAAACCCTAAAATCCTTATTTGCTGTTTCAGAAAATTATCCCAATCTTAAAGCAAATGAAAATATGATGTCCCTTCAAGAGGAATTGACATCAACGGAGAATAAGATATCTTTTGCAAGACAGCATTACAACGACGAAGTTATGAATTACAACACAAAATTAGAAATATTTCCGAATAATATTGTAGCGAGTATGACCAATTTTAAAAAGTCGGACTTCTTTGAAGTGGAGATCGCAGAAGAAAAAAAAGCTCCGAAAGTAAAGTTTTAAAAAAAAAGATAAATGTACGAATTAATTGCGAAAAATAAAAGAAATTCACTTGCTTTGTTTTCAATTGAGACCGTTATTCTTATAGTTTTAGGTTATTTTGTCGGAGTTTACCTATTAAATGATGCAGTATTGGGAATTATTATTGCAGTAACTGTATCAGTGGTTATGGGATTAATGGCTTACTATAATGGTGATTCAATAATTATGACAATTTCAAGGGCAAAAAGAATTCAAAAAAAGGATGCCAGACAACTATGGAATGTAATTGAAGAACTTAGTATTGCATCAGGACTTCCAATGCCGAAGATATATATTATCAATGATTCCGCACCGAATGCTTTTGCAACAGGAAGGGATCCCAAACATGCCTCGGTTGCCATTACAAGTGGATTGATAGATAAACTTAACCGTGACGAACTTCAAGGGGTTATGGCGCATGAAATGTCACATATTCAGAATCGTGATATCCTTTTTTGTACTATGATCGCGATAATGGTTGGAGCAATAGTAATGTTTGCAGATTTTTTTTTAAGAGCAATGTTTTTGACGGGAGGTGGTAGAAGAAGACGGTCAAGTAGTTCTTCAAAGGGCAATCCTATGTTTTTTGTTATTGCCATTGTTTTTGCGATCCTTGCACCTCTCCTTGCTCAGATCATTCAATTTGCAGTGTCAAGACAGAGGGAATATCTTGCTGATGCATCAGCGGCAAAAATGACAAGAAATCCATTAGGACTTGCTCATGCACTTAAAAAAATTGCAGATGATCCCGAACCACTTGAAGCGGCAAATAGAGGAACTCAACATCTTTATATCGTGAATCCCTTGAAAAAAGCAAAGCAAAAATCCGGAATATTGGATACTCACCCTCCCGTATGGGATAGAATTAACAGATTGGAAAAATTGCAAAGAGGGGGAGTAAAGTGAAAGTGAAGAGTAACACAGAAGTTAGAGGCTGCCTGCCTGTGCGTTGCACGCAGACAGGGAGGTTGGAGGTTAGTAAAGAAGCAACCACAGAGGAAGCAGAGAGTAAAATAAACGAATAATGAATAAAAACGAATTGTTAGAATTAATTAAAACAATGGAGGGTTATACACTTGAATTCAAAAAATCATTGAATAGTTCTATATCAAAAGTAATTTGTGCTTTTGCAAATGCCTCCGGCGGAAAAATAATTCTTGGTGTTAAAGACAATTCTAAAATTGTAGGTTACAAATCAACAAACAAAGATAGTTCTACCATTCAAAATATTGCAAGAAATCCCATATTAATGGATATGATGTTCAGGGCGGATTATGTTGAAAAGATTGGTTCTGGAATAAAAAGAATTATAAGAGATATGAAAAATTATAATTTAAAAATAGATTTTAAAATAACATCAGACTGGTTTAGAGTGGTTTTTCACCGAAAACATACAGTATTAGAGCAACCTAAAATAAAAAATCAAGAAAAAATATCGGGAAAAATTAGACAATTGATAGTAGAGAACAACATGAAGGATTTAACTACTTTTATTGAAAATAAGTTGGGAGAAAACTGGCAAAAAGTTGGGAGTAAACTGTCAAAAAGTTGGGAGAAAACTAATAAAAAGTTGGGAAAAAATCAAATAAAAATTATTGCACTCATTATAATAGACAAAAAAATTACCACAAAAAAGATATCAGAAATTCTTAACATAAGCACAACGGCGGTTGAAAATAATATAAAAAAGTTAAAAGAAAAAAATATTATTAAACGCAAAGGACCCGCAAAAGGCGGACATTGGGAGATAAATGAAAAATGAGAAGAAAGTGTACCAGTGCATCAGTCATCAGTCGAATGCAATACAAAACCGTAGGGGCAAACCCGTATGTCTGCCCAAATAATAAGGGCGATAAAAATGAAGAATAAAAAGAGGAGATTATGAGAAATTTAGATGAATCAATGAAATTATTAAGGAAGTATGTCCAAAATGAAAATCTGATCAAGCACATGCTTTCAACAATGGTCAGTATGGAAGCATTGGCAAAAAAATTCAATGAGGACGAATTCTTATGGAAGACCGTGGGTCTGCTTCACGATATAGATTATGAACAAACAAAGGATGATCCGGAAAAACACGGTATAATAGGTAAGGAAATACTTTTAAGGGAAGGGTATTCGGAGATCGTTGCCGATGCAGTGGAGTCGCATGTCGGACACACGGTAAGAGATACGAAATTGAAAAAAGCTATTTATTCGATTGACCCGCTAACTGGTATTATTGTTGCTACGGCTTTGATAATGCCGGATAAAAAGATCAATACAGTAAAACCGAAATCGGTAAAAAAACGCTTGAAAGAGAAAAGATTTGCAGCAGGTGCCAACAGAGAACCCATATATGAATCAAGCGAATTGGGACTTGAATTGGATGAATTTATTGAAATTGTCCTTAATGCTATGAAATCCATTTCCAATGAATTGGGATTATAAAGACAATAAATGGTAGGAGCCCTGAATGCTTTACCCATTTAATGCAATAGAAACCAAAGCAATATGAGATATCATTGCGAATAATTTTTTTTTTCTGTCATTATCTTTTTTATGGAGTTTACCCCGTTGATACGGGGTCATTCTGAAGATTTTAAAAACCTCCGGAATGATGAAGATTTCAAGAAGATTGTTGGTTAGAGGTTAGAAATAAAAACATAGCAATCTCAAAAAATCTTATTTTGTAAAAAGTTAAATAAAAAAAATTGACTTTTAGTGCAAAAATAATTATAATTAGGTATGAAGGATTTAGAAGAGATAAAAAAAGTACTTAAAAATGAATTACCATATTTAAAAGAAAAATATAAGGTGAAAAAAATTGGTATCTTTGGTTCATATGTAAGCGGGCAAAATAAAAAGGGAAGTGATATTGATATTTTAATCGAGTTCAAAAGCGATGCTCGCATTGGTCTATTTGAGTTTATAGAAATTAATAGTTATTTATCAAAATTATTGAATATGAGAGTAGATTTAGTTGAAAAAACAGGATTAAAACCATTTATTGGAAAAAATATTCTGCGAGAAGTAAAGTATTTATGACTCATGATATTATAGATTATGTTCAAGATATTTACGATGAATTAAATAATATAACAAATTTCCTAAAAGATTTAGAATACATTGATTTTCAAAAAGATATTAAGACACTATACGCAGTTATAAGATCACTGGAAATTATTGGTGAAGCTGCAAAACACATACCTGATAGAATAAGAAATAAATTTAAAAAAATTCCATGGAAAAAGATAATGGGAATGAGAAATATCATAACTCATGAATATTTCGGTGTAAATACAAAAATAATTTGGGAAACCGCAAAAAGTAATATTCCCGGACTAATCCCTACATTTAAAGAAATTTTAGATAATATAAAAGGTAAATGAAATATTTTGTGTAAAACAAGCACCGTCCCCGAATTCCCTAAGGAAAATGTACTTAAAAATCCGACGAAAGCAATAGAGCTTGATGCTAAATATAAAGAAGATGCTAAAAAGGATGAGGATTTTAAAAACCTCCGGAATGATGAAGATTTCAAGAAGATTGTTGGTTAATCTATAAGTGCCACGCTCTTATTTCTTATTTCACAAATCTGAACCCTTTCCCATAATAGAGGCAAAAGTTTGATATTTTTACATTATCAAAAAATTTGACAAAGACAAAAAATTGTGCTATAAAAAAGTGTATGAAAAATATAAAAGCAAAATTTAGGAGAGTATTATGCAATTTAAAGCTTTTGAACCAGACATTGAAGTTAACGGCCAAACAGTTTATTCTGTTGTTGATGCATTAGGGTCTTTTAAAAAACTTGCCCATGAAATATTGTTGTCAGTGGGAATAGGAAGTATGTCTGATAATGGTTATGAAATTAAAATGGATGGTTGGTATTCTCAGGAAAGTTGGCTAAAAGCCTTCGAAAGAGTTGCTAAAGATATCGGTGATTTAACTTTAAAACAAATTGGTACGAGAATACCGGCAAATGCTATATTTCCAGCATGGGTTAAAAATATTGATAGTGCAATTAAATCTATTGATATTGCTTATCATATGAACCATAGAAAAAAAGGGGTTATTATGTTTGATCCTAATACTGGAAAAATGTTGGAAGGAATAGGTCATTATGGTTATGAAAGAA
Source organism: bacterium (assembly GCA_030622125.1). Lineage (GTDB taxonomy): Bacteria > AUK180 > AUK180 > AUK180 > AUK180 > JAUXGM01. The sequence continues at coordinate 18,499 of JAUXGM010000003.1, forward strand.
TAACTAATGAAAATATGATTATTAGTAAATGTGAAAACCCTTATCCTGATGCTTTTGATCATGGTATTATTACAACAATGGCAAAGAGATTTGAATTAAGAGCAAATGTTATTCATGACGATTCAAAAGAATGTAGAAAAAATGGTGCAGAAAGTTGTACTTATATCGTTACTTGGTAAAGTATATCACCCCTGCAAATTCATAAAACTGACGGTTGTGTGAAAAACCGCGACTAAAGAAGTTTTAGAAGGAAACCACTCTACCACCACCCTTCATTATTCATTTGTTTTTTTATGTGCTCTGTGGTTATTCCATTATAAAAATTTTCTTATCAAAATAAATTGATTTTTTATAAGAAAAATGATATTATCAATAATGTTTTTTAGATAAATAGATGTAGCTAACAATGGGAAAATGTTTTGAATTTTAAGAGCATATTATAGGTGATTGTATGAAATTAGAAAAAATAACAAAAAAAGATTCTGAAAAGATATGGGAACTTGAAGCCTTATCTTTTGGAATGCAAGAAAAAGCCAGAAGGATCTTTAATAAGGAGATTTCTTCTTATAAAGGTTATAAGGTAGAGCAGAATAATAAGGTAGCAAGTGCCGTTTTTTTCTCAAAAAGAATGATGCATTTTAACGATAAGATAATAAAGACGGGAACTATTTCTTATGTAGCAACACTTCCGGAGTTTAGAAATAAAGGATACATAAAAGAGATCTTTAAAAAAATACTGCTTCAATTAAGGAAAGATGGTTATATCCTTTCCTCACTTTATGCTCTTAAGATAGAATACTATAAAAAATTTGGATATGAAACCGTGTCACAAAGCTTGACCTATACTATTAAACCGGAAATTATACCTTCATATAAAAACGAAAAATTGTATGATATTAAATATATCAAAAACAAGAATTATGCCGATTATGTGAATTATTACAACAAGAATATTTACAATAGGTTCAATGGTATGTATAAAAAAACAGTGGCAAATGAAAAAATAATCGATGACTGGATGTTAAATTTTGAAGGTTATTCAAGAATACAAAGATGCCTACTTCTTGATAAAAACGGAAACATAAAAGGAATTTTTACTTTTACAATAAAAAGAGATGGAGAAGAAGAGCAAAAAGTAAGAGTATATGAGAATTTTTTTGAAGATAGAAAAGGCTATGAAACATTTTTAAATTACATTGGGAATTTCAGAGACCAAGCAAAAGAAATAACGGTTTCAACCTATTTGGATGATCGTTTTGAATACCTTTTAAATACATTATACTTCAAAAAAGAGATAAAAACTCGTCAAATGGCACGGATTTTAAACATGGAAGAATTTTTAAAAAAGATCAAACTCAAAAACGGCAGTTATCAAATAACCGTTAACGATGATATTATTCACGAGAATAACGGCACATTTACCATTGTTTCAAAGAATAATAGGAACACGATCAAGAAGGTAAAAGCAAGGGGTGTCGGAATGGATATTTCAAGATTTATTCAGCTAATTTTTCTTGATGATGCGTTGAAGTTCTTTTCTGATAAGAGTTTTCTTACAAAAAATGATGTAAAATTTTTTGAGAATATTAAGGACAAGAAACCATCTTTTGTTACGGAGTTTTTTTAATGAGAATTCTACTTACGAACGATGACGGTATCAATGCCGAAGGTATAAATAAGCTTTACGATTTTCTAAAGAATGAGAAAAATGAGGTATTTATAGTTGCACCCGACAAAGATAATTCTGCCGTTTCACATTCAATAACACTTGGACAAAAGATCATTATAAAAAAAGTTACATCTAATAAATATTCTATGACGGGAACACCTGCGGATTGTATTATGATCGGGTTTAAGTTAGGGCTCTTCAAGGATATCGACCTTGTAATTTCAGGTATAAATAGAGGTGGTAATATGGGCGAAGATGTACATTATTCCGGTACCGTTGCCGCTGCTCTTGAAGCGGGATTTCTCGGCTTTCCTTCTATGGCTATCTCAATAAATAGTAAAGAACCGAAAAACTATGAAGCAATATTTCCTTATATAACAGAATTGATCGATATTACAATGAAATTGGATAAAAGAAATATTTTGAATGCCAACTATGCAGACCAAAAAAAATTGAAGAGACTTAAATGGACAACTCTTGGAAGTCGGCACTATGTTGATCATATTGATTTTAAAAATAGTGATAAAAAGACGATCATTGCATTGAATAAACCGTCTAAAAGTATACCCAAATTATTAAAGGATAGTGACTATTGGGCGGTTTATAAGGGCTTTGTTTCAATAACCCCATTTCAATTGGATTGGACTAATATTGATATATTAAAAAGATATGAATAAAAAACTTATTAAGACCCTTATTGATGAATTCGGGATTTATAACAAGGACATTCTTTCCGCTTTTAAAGAGATCAACAGGGAGGATTTTGTTCCGGAAGTTTATAAGGATATTGCAAATACCAATGTTTCCATACCGCTTGTAAATGGTCAAACATCTACAAAACCATCTACTATCGCTCGTTTTCTTAATTTGATAAGTCCGAAAAAAGATTGGATAGTTTATGAATTCGGAACGGGAAGTGGATACCAAACTGCAATTTTATCATTACTTTACAAAAAAGTAATATCTTACGAGATAGATGAGATGCTTTTTTTATGGGCAAGCGCCAGATTGAAAAAGTATGATAATGTTGAGGTAATAAATGAAGATCCGTTAAAACAAAAATTAACAAAAAAAGTAAATTCAATAATATTTTCATTCGCCACACATCGGGTTCCGAACTATATTGTAGAACTACTTATGAATAATGGATCGATCATTGCTCCGATATTGAAGGGTAAAAATCAAATACTATTGCATATTTCCAAAAAAAATGGTAAAATAAATAAGTTTTATTTGAATTATGAAAATTTTGTTACTATAAGAGGAATAGCAGATGATAGATAAACCAAGATTAAATTCGGAAATTAGAAAGGATCCGGTTTCCGGAAGATGGGTAATAATTGGAAAAGATAAGGGATATGTTCCCGCAGTAGGTGAACATATTACCAAAACTAATATTAAAAATTGTCCATTTTGTGCCGGTAATGAATCTTGCACTCCAACTGAAATTATGCGTGTTCCCGATAATAACGATGATTCCAAATGGAGGATCAGGGTCATTCCGAATAAATATCCTGCCTTAGTTATTGAAGGAAAAGTAAAAAAAGAAGGTATCGGTATCTTTGATAGAATGAACGGTGTCGGTGCTCATGAGATCGTTATCGAGACACCTGAACATACAAAAACAATTACGGATCTTGCTGATGATGAATATTTTGATGTATTGAAGGTTTTTCAAGCAAGAATGCTTGATCTCAAAAAGGATGAACGATTTAGATATATACTCCTTTTTAAGAATGAAGGGATTGCCGCCGGCGCTTCGCTTGAACATTCTCATTCCCAATTTATTGCTACTCCAATTGTTCCCAAAAGAGTGGCGGAGGAAATATCCGGCTCTAAATTTTATTACAACTATAAAAAAAGGTGTATATTTTGTGATATTATTCAACTTGAAAAGAAGTTTTTTCAGGAAAGGATCGTGTATGAAAATAATTCCGTGATCGTTATCTCACCCTTTGCCGCCAGATTTCCATTTGAAATGTGGGTTCTGCCCAAAGAACATGTGTCTTCGTTTGAAGAAAGTAATGATGAGCTGTTAAAATATATGTCAAATGCTATCCTGACTTCGTTAAAGGCATTGAATAGGGTATTGGAAAATCCGCCGTACAATATCATTTTGCATAGTTCGCCCGTAACCAATAATTGTGAAAGGGAATATCATTACCATTTTGAGATAATTCCAAAGGTGAAAAAAATCGCCGGTTTTGAATGGGGTACCGGATTTTATATAAATCCCGTTAGCCCCGAAGAAGCTGCCGGTTATTTAAGGAAAGCCGGAAATCTATGAATATACTTGTTGTCTCTTCTGAGATTATTCCTTTTGCAAAAACAGGCGGTCTTGCGGATGTTGCAGGTACATTACCGAAATACTACAAAAAAAATGAACACAAAGTTATTGTTGCTATGCCGTTTTATAAACATATTATTAAAGCAAATATAAAAAAATTCGGAATAAAAAAAGACATAAAAATTGAGCAAACAAGAGAACTTACAATAAAACAAGGGAAGAACAATATTTTATTTAAGATACATATATGGATATATGATGGACTCAGATATCTTCTATATGAAAACGATGATCTTTTTGATAGAGATTCTTTATATACAATGAAATCGGAAGATAAAGGAAAATCGGAGATCAGGGAATATTCCGATAATTTTGAACGGTTCTCTGCTTTTTCAATGGCAGTGCTCGAAACTATTTTTAGAATACAAATGGATTTTGATGTAATTCACTGTCATGATTGGCAAACATCAATGATCCCTATCTATGCGAAATCGGATAAATATAAAAGTAAATTTGAAAGATTACCTCTTTTTGTCTTAACGATCCATAATTTAGCATTTCAAGGATTATTTCCACACTCAAAATGGAATTTAAGCGGACTTGACGATTCTTACTATCATTTTGAAAGTATGGAATTTTGGAGTGATATGAATCTCTTAAAAGGTGGAATAATCTATTCAGACCTTTTAACAACAGTGTCTCCTACCTATTGTAAGGAGATACAAAACAAAGAATTCGGTTGTGGATTGGATGGTTTTCTTTCGCATTATAATAATAAACTTTATGGTATTTTAAATGGTATAGATATACGGGAATGGAATCCCGAAACAGATGAATATATTGCACCATATAATTATAAATTAAATTCAATTACAAACAAGAAAACATTTAAACTAAAATTTTTACGGGCAGGTGGATTTGCTAATCTTCAATTTCCATTTTTTACGATGGTTACACGATTAACAGAACAAAAAGGGATACAACTTTTACTTTCAATATTTGAAAAACTGATGAGTTTGCCATTAAATTTATATATATTAGGCAGCGGGGATCCAAAATTTGAGAAGAAATTAAATAAATTTGCAAAGCGTTTTCCAAAAAAGTTCAAGTTTCAAACCGGATTTAATGATCAACTTGCTCATCAACTTTATGGAGCAGGTGATTTCTTTTTAATGCCTTCTACCTTTGAACCATGCGGCTTAGGGCAGATGATCGCTATGAGATACGGTAATATCCCGATTGTCAGCTGTACAGGCGGATTAAAAGATACTGTTACGGATTTTACAAAAAATAATTCAAAAGGAACGGGCTTTATATTTCACAGACAGAATTCGGAAAAATTATTGCAAACGGTAAGGACAGCAATAGATGTATATAAAGGCAATAATTTTTATAAATTCATTAATAATGCGATGAAACAGGATTTCTCCTGGGACATCTCTACAAAAAAATATTTAAAATTATTTAAGGAAGGTCATAAAAAATGAAAAAGAACCTAATGATTGCTACATTTTTTCTTATTGTAATACAGATTTTTTCTGTTGATTACAATGCTTATCAGGGAAAATATATTGAAAAAGTTGTTTTTAAACACGACAAGAATCTTACCGATAAAGATGACGATATAACCCTGATATTACGAACGGAAAAGGGAACAACATTTTCAATAAAAAATCTTAATGATGATTTTAACGATCTCTGGGATATCGGTTTTTTTAATAATATCTCGGCTGATATTACTTATGGGGATATTGGCATTATTATTACATTTAATTTTGAGGACAAATTCAGATTAAATAAGATATACTTTGACGGAAATGAAAATATGTCTCCCAAAAAATTACTTAGTAAAAGTGAAATAGCTGTCGATGACAAGGCATTGCCTGAATATTTTGATGAGTATATCTTTTTAGAGGGCGAAAAAAAGATCAAAAAATACTATCTTAAAAAGGGATACTTTAATATAAAGGTATCTTATGAACTTACAAAATTAAAGGATTATAAGGTTAATGTAACCTATAAAATAGATGAGGGTCAAAAATTCTTTATTTCAGATATAATGATCAGCGGCAACAAGGCATTTACAACAAAGAAAATAATATCCGAATTGAAGATCAAAAAAAGAGGAATTCTTTCACGGGGCTACTATGAAAAGAAAAAAGTTGAAAATGGATTGAATCAATTAAGAGAATTCTATAAAAAGAATGGCTATATCTCATCTAATATTGTCTTAAAGAAGGTTGAACCGATAAATAACAATATTAAACTTTACATAGATATTATTGAGGGAGAGCCATTTCAAATAGGTGATATTACGATTGAATTCGCAAAGGAAGAGATCCCTATAATATCAAAGAAAAATATTTTAAAGAAAATAGATGGCTACAAAGGAAAACCATATTCCGAGGTATCCTTTACCGAACTACTTTCCAATATTAGAACATTGTATACCGACCTTGGTTATTTAAGTGCAATAACCGACAGTAAAAAAATATTTAATATTGAAAAAAGTATGGTTAATATATTTATAAATATTGTTCAAGGAGAGCAGGCGTTTATAAATACAATAAACATTAAACCTATCGGCAATGAAAAAATGAAAACAAAACCCTGGGTAATGATAAGAGAAATGTATATTAAAGAAGCGGAACCGTTTTCTGTAAAGAAATTACAATTAACGCAGCAAAAATTATACAATTTAAATTATTTTGAGAATATCTATCCGATATATACACAGATCCCGAATACAAACAAGCTTGACCTTATTTGGTATGCAAAGGAAAAGCCGACGGGCAAGGCACAGATCGGTGGCGGTTATTCCAATGAAGAAGGGTTGATAGGATTTATTGAACTTGGTGAATCTAATCTACTTGGATTCGGTTACAAGTTAAACCTTAAATATGAGCACAGTAAATATAGAGAGGACTTTAATCTTAATTTTACAGATCCCTGGTTCCTAAATCCCTGGGTTTTAAAGAAACAGCTTTCCTTTGGCCTTGATATTTATCATCTTTCATTCGATAGATATGAACTTTTTTACAAAGAATATAAAAATGGAATAGCATTTAGATTAGGCAGGAATTTTTGGAAATATTATCAAGTTAATCTTCAGATAAAGCATGATGAAATAAAATTGATGGTTGATGATGAAGACATGACATCTGCTCCTGCGGATGTCCTTTTGCATTTGGACTGGAATGTTACTAATGCAATAATTTTGAGTTTTATAAGAGATCAAAGAGATTACTTCTTTAATCCTACAAAGGGTACGAAATTTAGTATTAGTTCTACACTTGCCGGGAATTTTATAAATGGCGGCAACGACAAATGGTATGGATTTGGAGGTAATGCTCATTATCTGAAGATAGTAACTCAGGGTGAATACTATCTGCCCCTTTTCTGGAAATTTGTTCTTGGGTTACGAGCACAATTTGGAGCTATCGCAAGTTTTTCCAATCAAAAGCTACCGCCTATCTACGAAAGATTTTTTATAGGTGGTGATTATTCCGTAAGGGGCTATGAGAATAGAAGCATAGGATACACCGAACTTGCTAATGCAAGAGAAAATTGGAAATGGCAGTATGCAACCTGGGGCGATCTCGGCAGATGGATTGTTGTTGATCCAAATACGGGTGATTGGGTAGATCCCTATACGGGGATCATCATAGATAAGGATACCGGAAAAAATGCAATATCAGGTTCCGGTGGTTACAACTACAGTGTATCAAATTATCCGATAGGTGGTACAAAATTATTCAATTTTAATGCCGAATATAAGTTCCCGATTATGAAGAAACAGTTTTGGGGAGCTCTTTTTTATGATGCAGGATATGTATGGAGTGATATATACAGAGATACAAATGGAGACGGGAAACTTGAAAAGATATATAGTGAACCATTTTCGTTAAATAACTTTAAATTAGCCCAATCAGTTGGTTTTGGCATAAGATTTGAAGTACCTATGTTAGGAGTTTTGAGATTGGATTATGCGATTGGTTTGTCGCATCCTACCGAATCGGAGGTGGGGAAAAAATTTTCCAAGACAAAACTTCATTTTACAATTGGTAATGTGTTTTAATGGAGGCATATATGAAAAAAACATTAGCGGTTTTATTGATTGGATTTGTAAGCATTTTTGTTTTTGCAACGGAGTTAGCTTATGTTGATGCAATGTCGGTGTTTCAAAATGTAGAAGAGTTTAAGATTGAGTATGACAAACTTACCACATTTTTTCAGGACAAACAATCACTGTTAGATGGAAAAAAAGGTAGAATACAAAATGAGATCAAGGCATTAGAGAACCAAGCGGAACTAATGGATAAATCCAAAAAAGAAGCAAAGACAAAAGAACTTCAAGGAAGATACGATTCTTTATTAAAAGAATTGCAGGCGGCCCAGGCGGAATTAAATCAAAAGCAATCTATTTTGATGCAGAAATTTCAGCAAAAACTTGCAATTGCAGTAAAATTAATTGCCGAAAAAGAAGGATACGATATGGTAGTTCTCAAGGATGCAGTTGTTTATGCAAATGTCGGCAATGATGTTACATCACTCATTATTAGAAAGATGAATGAAAATGCCCCAAAGCTTAATAAAAAAAGCGATAAGAAATCAAAGAAAAAAGGAAAGAAATAAATAGAATTTAATGATATCGCTTGATATAGTTAATAAACTCGGCGGGGAAATAAAAGGTATTGCGGAAAGGGTTGTCGGTTTTCCCTGCACTATCGATGATCCCAAAAAGAATGGTATAACTTTTTTAGGAAATAAACTTTACAAAAAATTCTTAAAAGGGGCTGAGTCGCTTACAATTATTATAAACAGTAATGATTATATAGAGGACTTAGAGAAAGAAAATACCGTTATATTGGTTGATGAACCCCAACTTTATTTTGGAAAGGTGCTTTCATTATTTGAACAGAAAGAGATAAATCCGTTCATTTCCGAATTTTCATTTATTGACAAAAATGTGATCATCGGTAAAGGTTGCACTATTTATCCTCATTCTTATATTGGGAAAAATGTAAAAATAGATGATAAGGTAGTTATCTATCCCAATGTTACTATTATGGATGATGCAAATATAGGTATGGGAACAAAAATATTCCCATCTGTGTTTATTGGCAATAGGGTATCTATCGGTGAAAATTGCTATATAGACAGCGGTGCCAAAATAGGGACTTCGGGATTTGGATTTCCAAGAAGTAAGGATGGAAAGATCGAAAGGATTCCGCAGATCGGAAGTGTCAAGATCGGTAATAATGTTTATATTGGAGCAAATACGACAATTGATCGCGGTGCTATTGAAAATACGATAATCGGAGATAATACAAAAATAGATAATCTTGTTCAGATTGCACATAATTTAAAGGTTGGGAAGGAGTGTCTCATCATTTCTCAATCCGGCATTGCCGGTTCAACAAAAATCGGTGATTATGTTACTATTGCCGCACAGGTTGGTATCGTCGGGCATCTCACTATTGGTGATGGTGCAATAGTGGGAGCAAAAAGCGGTGTCTCAAAATCAATACCAAAAGGTGAGATTTATTCCGGAATACCTGCCAGACCACATTACGACGAACTAAGAAAAGAAGTCGTTATTAACAAATTGCCGGAAATGTATAAAAAATTAAAGGAGCTGGAAAAACATGGAAGAGAATGAAAGGGTGTTTGACATTAAAGGAATTCTGGATAGATTACCGCATAGGTTTCCTTTTGTTATGGTTGATAGAATTACCGAATTAACAGATGAAAAGATCATCGGTTACAAAAATGTTACCTTTAATGAATGGTTTCTTCAAGGACATTTTCCGGGTGCTCCTGTTGTCCCCGGTGTTTTGATCGTTGAAGGTATGGCTCAAACAGGCGGTATTATGATGATAGAAAATATGAAATTACCAAAAAATATACGGGTCTATTTTATGACAATTGATAAGGTAAGGTTCAGAAGACAGGTAATTCCCGGGGACAAACTTATTTATGAAGTAACCGCACTTTTAATGAGTGATGATCCTGAACGGCCGAAAGCAAAATTTCAAGGAAAAGCTTATGTGAATGGAAAATTAGCAGCAGAAGCGGTTATGAGTGCATTGGGGTACAAAAAAGAATGAGAAATATAGATAAAACAGCAATCATCTCAAGGAATGCAATAATAGAAGATGATGTTTTTATCGGTGCCTATTCTTATATTGGAGAAGGTGTTCACCTTAAAAAAGGGGTAAAAATCTATCATCATGCCAGCATATTTAAAGATACTGAAATTGGTGAAGATTCAATTGTCTATCCGTTCTCTTCACTTGGAACAGACCCACAGGATCTAAAATACAAAGGTGAAAAAACCTTTTTAAAGATCGGGAAAAATACGACAATAAGGGAATTTTGTGATTTCAATACCGCTTCCGGTGAAGGAACGGTTACCGAGATCGGTGATAATTGTTTTATTATGGCATACTGTCATGTTGCACACAACTGTAAGGTTGGAAATAATGTTGTTATGGCAAATCTAACACAATTAGCCGGGCATGTAACAATTGATGACAATGCAATATTAGGTGGGAATGTCGGCATTCACCAATTCTGTCGAATAGGCTCTTATGCAATGATAGGCGCTGCCTCAACAATAAGAAAGAATGTTGTTCCTTACGGAATGATTATGTCGGATCCGACACGATTAAAATCATTTAATATAATCGGACTTAGAAGAAACGGCTTTGCCGATGAAGAGATCGATGAGATAAAGGAACTTTTTAAGATAATGTTCCATTCAAAATTAACAATTCCGAGTGCTATTAAGAAGATTGAAGAGACATTTCCGAACCCTGATAAGCGAGTAAAATATTTTATTGATTTTATAAAGGGTTCACAAAGAGGAATTCTGGTATAAAAACAATATTAAATTCCGTTCTTTTTCTGTCACTTTTTACTCTTTACTTTTCTCTCTTTGCTTATTTCTTATCATTCAGAGCAATTGAAAATTGCGTAGGAATCTCATTCATTATTTGATATGCATATATGCGGATATGCGGATATACGCATACACGAAATTTACATTGCGATTCAGACAGAAGAAAAACATTTCCAGTGGCATTCAGATGACCTTGCCGATTATTCAAATTCCGATTTATCGGAAAGAATATATCTTTATCTTTTATTTATTTCCTGTCATTCAGAGCCCCACACCATTATTGGTGCAGGGCGTAGGAATCCCAAATGAGATTATTACGGATTTTCTCAAAATCCTCATAATGACAGTAAGATAGGAGTGTCATTGCGAGGGAATGAAATGACCGTCGCAATCTCATTTCCTTTATTGTCATTCAGAGCGAAGCGTGGAATCTATCTTTTCCTTATTATTTTTTACTTTTCACTTTTAGTTTTTAGTTTGTATGGAGTTTACCCCGAACTTGGTTCGGGGCAGGAATGACAAAGAAAGATGAAAGAAAATGCTGGATTCCACGTCCACAAGGGGCTCTGAATGACCCCGTATCAACGGGTAGACACACGATACGGCTTTCACTATTCACCATTTACTTATTTCCTTATCAACTTATTTCCTTATTGCCTTATCTATACTGTTTTCGGGTGGTCTATCGTTATCTAATGAAGAGTCCGGGACACACCTCAACTTTAAAAATCAGAAAGTTGAGGTAATGTCCCTCTTTTCAATAAAATTATTTCGGGTGGATTTAAAAGGCGGATAGGGAAGAGGGTGGTGCCGATGCCTGTTGTGTGGATCAGAACGGTACTATTTTTCTTTGTTATACCGATTTTTGGGACCTTTCCGTGTCGGACATTGTTAAATAAAGAACCAATCAAAGGAAATCTGACCTGTCCGCCGTGAGTATGCCCGAAAAATAGATAATCCGGCTTATATTTTAAGATTTCATCATTTACCTCAGGAGAATGACACATTACAAATTTAATTGAATTATTCGGTATATCTTTGAATGCCTCTTCAATATTTTCTCTATTTTTATGTGGATCATCTATTCCGATAAGATAAAAATTTTTGCCTAATTTTACATTACTATTTTGTAGGACTTTTATCTTATGCCTTTGTAATATTTTCTTTATTTTTTCTTCTCTTTTACCGCTTTCTTTTGAACCGTAATCATTGTTCCCAAAAACAAAATAGGTCCTTTTATTGTCTAAATAACTTAAAAAATTATAGTCTAATATATTTTCAAATGTATCACCAATATTCAAAACTATCTTTGCCTTACTATCCCTTACGAACTTACCGACCTTTTCATATAATTTTATATCTTTTCTTATGTGAAGGTCTCCGATCAATATAATATTTTCGGGAATATTATCTACCGTTATTTCTCTTATTACAAGTTTATTCCGTTCAATAAAAACCCCATACAGAATCACTGAAATAATAAATATAAGCAATATTATGAGAATGGTTATCAATGATCCTTCCTGATTATGTAGCTATCTTTTTTATCTTCAATAACAAATCCTTTTGTCTTTATTTCAACTCTCAATTTATCTGCTGATTCAAAGTTCTTCTCTTTCCTTAACTGCCATCTTTTTTCCGCAAGCTCTTTGATCTTTTTAGGTATTTCAGTTGATTCAAATGTAATTACATCAATTATTTCATTGAAGCTTTTAAAACTTGCAATAATTACTTCCAATGAATTTTTTGATAGGTTATCAATCCCTTTGTTGTTCGCAAGATTTATTATTTCAAACATATAGGAAAGTGATTTTGTGATATCAATGTTGTTGTAAAGAAATTCAAAGAACTTCTCTTCATATTTTTTGACCTGACTTGTTATATCTATATCTCCGTCCTTTGCATCAAGTATTCTATTTACAAAATCATTGATATTATTTACCGTGTTTTCCGCATTTTTTAATGATTTAAATGTAAAATTCAATTGGGTTTTAAAGTGTGCTGAAAGAAAAAGATACCTTATTGCATCAATGGAATATCCTTTTTCTTCAAGTGATCTCAGGGTATAGAAATTGCCGAGTGATTTTGACATTTTTCTTCCATCAACGAATAGATGCTCGGAATGAACCCAGTAATTTACCGTTTTATGCCCGCAAAATACCTCTGATTGAGCGATCTCATTTTCATGATGAGGAAAAATCAAATCAATACCTCCCGTATGAATATCAAAATGTTCTCCAAGATATTTATAACTTATTGCGGAGCATTCAATATGCCAGCCTGGTCTTCCAATTCCTACCGATGTATCAAAAGAGGGTTCATTTTCCTTTACAGCTTTCCATAGTGCAAAATCTCTCGGATTTTCCTTATCATAAGAATCAACATCAACACGGGCACCGGCTTTCAATTGTTCTTTATCAATTTTTGAAAGTTTACCATAGTCCTTAAATTTAGAAATATCATAATAGATGGAGCCATTTTTTTTATAAGCGATCCCTTTTTTAAGCAATGACTCAATTATTTTTACCATTGTCGGTATTTCTTCCGTTGCTCGCGGTGTTTTATCGGGGATTTTGCATTTCAATTTTTTCAGGTCTTCAAAAAATAGTTTTTCATATTTTCTTGAAAGCTCTCTAAATGGAATATTAAGCTCAAATGATCTTTTGATAACCTTATCGTCTATATCGGTAATATTCATTACTTGATAAACCGTATAGCCGGCATTTTTTAATGTTCGCATTAATATGTCAACAAAAACAAAATATCTAAGATTACCGATATGAGCATGATCATAAACCGTCGGTCCACAGGAGTATACCTTTAATAAATTGTCTTCCAATGGTATTAATTCTTCAATTTTTTCAGTTAAGGTATTGTAAATGCTAACCTTCATATATCTTTAACTCCTTCTCAATCATTTCAGCAACCTTGATCGCTTTTATTCCGTCATCTATGGAAACCTCAGGAATGATTCCCTTTTCAATTGAATTAAAGAAATCCTCCTGTTCAAATCTTATTGTATCCTTTTTTCTAAATCTACGAAAAACCGGTTTTAAATTGATCTTACCATTTTCAATACTACCGGTAACATTCTTGACCTTTAATCTCAAAAGATCAAGTGAAAAGTAGCCGTTCTTTTGAAATATTCTGATCTTTCTTTCCTTTTTCAGGCTCATTCTTGAAACTGAAAGTATTGCATAACAGCCGTTCTCAAATTTCAACCGTGTAATAGCCATATCATCATACCTTGACATAGCGGAAAATCCAACTGTCTCAACATCCTTTATCTCGCTTTTAACAAAGTAATTTATAATATCTATATCGTGGATCATAAGATCAAGTATTGCACCGACATCCTTTATCCTGCCCGAGATAAAAAAAGGTGCAAGCCTTTCCGTTTGAATAAATTTGGGTTCCTTGATCTTATCTTTTACAAATTGAATAACCGGATTAAACCTTTCAATATGTCCGACCTGTATAATAGAACCCGTTTTTTTTGCAATTTCCTTTAGCTCAAGAGCATCTTTTAATTTTTTTGTAACCGGCTTTTCAACAAAAATATCCTTTCCATTTTCGGCGAAGAATTTTGCTATTTTAAAGTGTGTTTCAGTTGGGGTTACGATCATTACAGCGTCAACATCGTTAACAATATCTTCATAATTAGAAAATGTTTGGACTCCGAAATTCTTTTTTATGGTATTTCTTTGGTCGGCATTTACTTCGACAACACCGATCAGATCAATATTCTTGCTCTGTGTTAGATATTTTAAATGGATCTTACCTAAATTTCCTGCACCTATCAAGGCAATCTTTTTCATTTTATGTTCTTCCTATATTATTCTTTAAATAAACCATAACATTATACTATTTTTTTATTTTTTTTGAAAAAACCTTTCCAACCTTTTCAATAATATCCTTGTATTTTTCTTCAATGAATTTTCTTTTTATTTTCAAGGTTTGAGTCAATTCCTCACCTTTTTCAAATTTTTTATTTAATACGGTTAATTTTGTAATTTTTTCATACCGCTTAAATCCATGCTTCGGTGCAATTAAACTATTCATTTTTTCTTTTAAAAATTTAATAACGGCGGAATGAATAATAATTTCTTCACCATCTTTAACGATGTCTTCCACCTTTATTTTTAATTCATTTGCCAATTTACTTATTTGTTCGCTATTTAATGTAATTAACGCTTCAAGTGCTTTCTTATCCTGACCTAATACAACTGCATTATCAATATAAACAATATCCTTTATCTTTTCTTCAATGGGCTCAGGATCAACATTTTCGCCGCCCAGGAGGACAATAGTATCCTTTGCCCTTCCGACTATTATAATATCTCCGTTTTCGGTTCTAACCGCAAAATCACCTGTATCCAGCCAACCGTCTTTACTCAATATTTCTTCTGTTTTTTCAATATTTTTATAATATCCTTTCATTACCTGAGGACCTTTGGCATATAAAACCCCTTTTTCTCCGATTGATGTTTCCTTTTTTTCCTTATTAAGAATCCTCACTTCCGTTTCTGCAAAAGGCACCCCGGTGGAACCTATGGTATTGCGTTCCAAAGTTCTTGACAGTATACCGGGAGATGCCTCCGTCATACCGTAAGCATTTACAAGTATTATTCCTATGGAATTAAAAAAATTATCCACATATCTCGGCAAAGACCCGGCGCCGGAAAAAGATGCTCTGAGATTTTCCCCCATTTTCGATTTTATAGGCTTAAAGATGATCTTTGAGAGCAAATGAAAAGGAAAAAACACAATATATCTGAAAAGGTGGGATAGCAATGTAATAAATTTTATAAAAATATTTCTCTTTTTAAAGGAAACATACAAACCCTGCATGTATTTTAACGATAAGGTCCAATACAAGTTTGTTTTTAAAAACATAAAAAAAATATATCTCGCAAACAATGATTTTTTCTTTACAGCCTGGATCACCTTTTCATAAACACTTTGCCATATTCGAGGAACGGAAGCTACAAGTGAAGGATTTTCTTCTTCCAGATCACGGGCAAAGTTCTTTATATTGCTGTAAACCTGTCCTACTCCGCTTGCCGAACAACAATATTCATAAGTTCTCTCATAAACATGCCATATTGGAAGAATACTGACGGCAATTTCCTTACCGGGATTTTTTACATTCAATAATGGTGTAATTGCCCTGACATTATGTAAAAAATTGCTTTGAGTTAAAATTACACCTTTGGGATTTCCTGTGGTGCCGGATGTATAAACAATAGAAACAACATTATCGGATCTAATCTTTTTCATTCGATCTTTGTAAAATACGGGGTTTTTTTCTAAAATCATATTACCGATATCAAGCAAATCGCCATAAAAAACGATTTTTTCCAATAATCCGGGAAACTTCTCTTTATTATATTTGATTTTTTCATCTCCATCTATGAGAAAGATCTTATCAATATCATTAAAAAGTTCGGTATCCGAATAATGCAATATTTCGGTTAAAAGCCCGGCATTCTCAAGAATCATAAAATTCGAATCCGAATGTTTGTAGATAAAAATTAATTCAACGGGAGATGTATCTGTTCCCCGAGGCACACTTATTACATTTAATCCCATTAACGCATAATCAAAGACAGGCCATTCGTATCTGTTATCACAAAAAATGGATACTGTTTTCCCCGATTCAACACCGAAAGAAGTTAAACCCGCAGAAATTGCCCCTATATCATGGTAAAATTGAGAATAGGTTTTTGCAATTTTGGTGCCTTTTACCCTGAATTTATGAGAAATTTCATTGGGATACATTGCACTGTTCTGTTTTGGTATCTCACAAAGATTACTAAATATGTATTTTTTCTTTTTCATAATACTCCTAATATTTTCAGTTAATATCGTCTAAAATATACCATATTTTTCGAAAAAAATCAAATAAAAGAGTCTAGTTTTTTGCGAAATAAGATTTTCTTAACCACGGATTTAACGGATTATACGGATTCCAAAGTCTTTTAAATTTTCAGTTTAAGTGA
>JAUXGM010000173.1 GCA_030622125.1 bacterium
AAGATTTAATGAAAAGTGATTTAGTAAAATCACTTAAACTGAAAATTTAAAAGACTTTGGAATCCGTATAATCCGTTAAATCCGTGGTTAAGAAAATCTTATTTCGCAAAAAACTAAGACTGTTGTTTTTTTGACTATCTTTAACAAATATGTTAATATATATTTATGAAAGATATTTTGGAAAGGATCTCTCAATTTATCGCAATTATCGATAGAATGTCAATACGAAGTGAAAAGGTACTTCAGGGGCTATTTTCAGGCATTCATAAAAGTCCTTACCTCGGTTATAGTGCCAATTTTGAAGATCATAGGCAGTATGAAATAGGGGACAATATTAAACTTATAGATTGGCCTCTCTGGGCAAGAACAGAGAAATTATTCATCAAAAGATTTAAGGAGGATACAAATTCCTACATTTACATACTCCTTGATAATTCTCTTTCAATGATCTATCCCGAGGATGAAATAACAAAACTTGACAGAGCGAAGGAGCTTGCAATCCTATTATTTTTACTTTTTAGGAAACAAAACGACCGGGTAAGTTTCGGGTATTTTGATGATAACTTTAAATTTCTTTTCCCACCTCAGGAGCGAATGGTGAACCAAAAGGATTTCATAGAGAGTCTTGCAAAGATAATGCCCGAAGGCAGATCGGATTTCTATAAAAATATTGTTGAGTTTTCAAATAATGTTCACAAAAGAGGTATTGTAATTATTCTTTCCGATCTTATTTTCCAAAGTGATGATCTAAAAAAGGGATTGGAACTCCTAAATTTTCATAAGCATGAGATATTAACTATTCAGATCCTTTCTAAAAATGAGTTCAATCCTAAATCCCTTGATGATGGCTTTTATTTAGACCCGGAAAATAAGGATAAAAAAATCTTCTCATCCAATATCAATACGGAAAAATATAAGTCATCTCTTGATGAGTGGCTGATAAATATGGATATGATATTCAATGATCTTGAATTAAAGAGAATTATTCATTTAACGGAAAGCGATCTATTAAAGTTCATTATGGAACTTAGTGAGGCAGGGAATAATGGAATTTCTTAATCCGATCTTCTTATGGTTTTTACCTCTTGTTGTCCTTCCGATAATATTAAACATCTTTTACCGTCACTCACAAAAAACGATTCCCTTCCCTCTCTATTTTTTACTGGTTAAAGGAGAAAAAGGAAAAGGCATAAGCTTTAAACAAATATTAAAAATACTTATTAGAATGCTTATTATCCTCACACTTATTGCTATTTTCCTGCATCCGGTAAAGCAAAAAAATAGAAAAAGGGTTATTTTTTTTGACAACTCTATTCACAGCTCGATCCTTGATGAGAAAAGTGTCCCGATTTTTTATCGGGGAATAAAGATATTGAAAGGGATCTATCAAAAAGGCGATAAGATCATAACATTGGCAGAGAACGGATTTAAGTCCTGTAATTCCATTGATAATATTAAAATAATAAATAGGGAGTTCGATCTGAAGATCCCTAAAAATATTACGAAGGATTTTACGGTAATTATGATCTCTCCATTTACACAAAGATTTGATATTGCTTCTATCAATTATGATACCTTTCCAAAAAAATTTGAAAATATCGGAATGGACCTGATAGATTTTTCTATCTTGAAAAGCGAGATAGCAGTCAGAATTTACAATCAAGGTGAGGAGAGAGAAGTATCCATAATAAAGGAAAAAGGAGAGAATTCCATAACCCTGTTTCGAGGCAAAATAAATAAAAATTCGCAGATCGATCTGACACTTAATACAAATTTAAAAGGTGCTTTTGACCTTTTTCTTTCTACCATCGATAAAAAAAATGACAGTTACTTAATTGACAATAGAATCGAACTGCATTTTCCGGAAAAATTCACCGTCAACCTTGAATATTCAAATAAATATATTGAAAACCTTTTTGGCTCAATATCAAAAAAGATTGTCTTCGAGAAAAAAAGCAGCGGCATGATCACAGTATCGGATAAATTATACGAATTACCCGGAATATATTTTATAAAAAATGGAATATCGAATATGACCAATGCCTCTTTTACACTTCAAGGGGATTTCATACCTTTTAAAGTAAAGGGAAAAGACTTAAATATAAGGGGAAAAACTATTATCGAGGGAGAGAACGGTGAAAGATTTGCTGTTTTAAATGAGAATAGATTGGTCTTCGGATTTCTACCCGAACCCGATTATATAAATATTATTGACGATGAGAACGGTGGCTATCTCTTTCTATTATCCATTGACAAATTTTTAAAAAATTATGTTATGGATAAAAATCATATTAGAAAGAATAAACCGATTGAACACTACACCGTCAAAAATAAAGATATATCAAACGAAGGGACGGAAAAAAGAATTGATTATAGAGCGCTTCTGCTGCTATTCTTTATCTTACTTTTAATCGTTGAAATATTTTTTTAAAAAAAACTTGACAAATTAAAAAAAAAGTATTATAATAAAATAGTAACATAGGAGGTGCGTAGTGAAAAGGACCATTTATTTCTTAACGGTTTTGCTCTTTTTGAGCACGGTTTCACTTTATGCGGGTACCACCGGTTCTATTATGGGCTTTGCCCTTGATAAAGATACAGGTGTACCCATTGAGGATGCTAAGGTAACTGTTGTCGAGATAGGATTCGCAACAGGAACAGATGCATCAGGAATGTTTCTCTTTGCCGGACTACCGGTCGGTAACTATTCTCTATTGGTAGAGAAACTTGGCTATCAGCCGGTATCTGTAACGGATATTATTATATCCCTTGATCAGACAACAACGATCAGTGTAGATCTGAAATCTTCACCGATTGAGATCAAAGAGGCAATTATAGTCAAAGCGGAGAAGGTTATGATCAATCCGGA
Organism: bacterium; assembly: GCA_030622125.1. Taxonomy (GTDB): domain Bacteria; phylum AUK180; class AUK180; order AUK180; family AUK180; genus JAUXGM01. The sequence goes on from JAUXGM010000173.1 coordinate 2,870, forward strand.
TCAGACCGGTGCCATTACAAGGATTGATCACAATCAGATCGTTGATATGTCATCAAGAGATATCTTCCGTGCAACGCAGATTGCCCCTGGTGTGGTAACAAATGAAGACGGTCAAATGAAAATCAGAGGTACAAGGGAAAGTAATACTACCTTTCTGCTTGATGGACTTTCCATTATGGATCCGTTTCACAATACCTTTGGTTCGGTTATAGACGCAAAGGGTATCATGGGTGAGATAGATGTTATTACCGGACAATTTGATGCCGAGTACGGCAACGCTCTCGGTGGTGTTGTAAATACCGTTTCAAAAACACCTGAAACCAAGAAGTATAAGGTGATCCTAACGGTTGATACCGCAAAGGCAATTCCCGATACTTTGGGTGATGTAGAGAGGTACAGAAAACTTGGTGAGGAAGAGTATAACTTTGACATTGAAGGACCTGTTCCATTCATACTCAATGATAAACTTGGATTCATTATGGCAGGACAGGCATTTTTAGCGAATTCTTCTACCCATTCGGGATTTCAGAATGATAAATATGAAGAATTTCATGATTATCATCTGAAACTTGACTACAAGATCTCCCCGACGGATAGATTGGCATATCATACACAGTACGGTTTTGCTTATATCCGATTAAAGTTCAGATATGAAGCAATGGGATATCCAGGGTGGCCAGTTCACTACCAATCCAATAGATTCCATCACTTGATGTATAATAGAACTATTACAAATGATACCTATTTCAAACTTGCACTTTCCACTTTTAATTCGGGAATAGATTTTGGTGCTCATGCAGAGGACCCTGCAACAGGTGAAGAACTTTTGAATGAGATCAAACCGATAGAAAAGATTGGCGAAGGCGATTATTATGCCCATCAGAGATCACGATCCGAAAATAATGAGATAAGATTTGATCTCTCATCAGAACATTTCAAGGGACATAAGATAAAGGGTGGATTTGATATTCAGAGGATACAT
>JAUXGM010000042.1 GCA_030622125.1 bacterium
ATTTTCAGTCAAATAGTCGTTTGACTGTTTGACTATGTTTTTTAATAATTTATGACATGTTCGTCATTTATTAAAATAATTTTGCAACTTTTGCAACCACCGTCCCCATTTTTTATGAAGGTGCGGGACCACCGTCCCCATTTTTTACTTATTTTTTTTGATGTGTCCCGGACTCTTCATTAGATAACAATAGACCACCCGAAAACGATATTACCGGTTAATAAGAAAATAAGGGAATAAGGAAATAAGAAAAACAATAGCATCACCGTCAAGTGGGGCACCCTTTTTGCGAAGCAAAAAAGAGTGTCCCCTGTTCCAGTTGCCTGTCTGCGTGCAACGCACAGGCAGGCAAATTCCGTAAACATCATCATTACAATATTTAATTCCGTTAAATCCGTGGTTAAAAAATCTTATTTGGTAAAAAAACTGTTTTTAAAAAAAATCCAATATGTTGAGACACCAGACAAAAATTTGAATTTTTTTGAAAAATAGATTATAATAAAGCAAATCGGGAGGTGAATATGAACGGTAAGCGATTTTTGCTTTGTTTCATTGGTATCGGATTATTGTTTGCATTAGGTTGCGGTGGCGGATATACCCGGATTAAAATGCTGGAGCCCGCTCAATACACATTACCGCATGTTAAAACATTTGCTATTATGGATTTTAAATCTGTTCGGTCTTTTGGAAGCGATCCAGCAGGGGAGTTCGCTAACTCTATTTCTCAAACACTGGTAACGAATGGTTTTTATAAGGTCATCGAAAGAGAGAACCTTCAAACTGTAATCTCCGAACACCAACTTACAATAAGCGGTTTAACACAGCAAGATGCTTCTCAACAAATAGGACAACTATTGGGCGCCGATGCAATAATTACCGGTGATATATCGGATTATTCATTCAAAGGACATGGCGAATGGGTTAAAGTAAAAAGATATAATTCAAAAGAAAAAAAGAACTACTTTGAAAAACAATTTAAGGCATTTAGAAAAGCAAGAATTGAGGTTACAATAAAGATTATCAATGTTAAAACAGGACAGATCGCTGTTTCAAGAACATACAGTAAAGAAAGCCAGAAGAATGTGCGAAAAAAAACCAGAACCGGCGCGATAAATGCATTGCCGTCGGGAAAGAAAATGCTTTCCGATCTAAGAAATATTATTGTTCGTGTATTTGTAAATGAAATTGCTCCGCACACTGTTTATAAACAAGAGCGACTACTTACCGGCAAGGATCCAAGAATGAAGGATGCCTTAAAATTCGCACTCGGTGGACTTTGGGAAAATGCAATTCCTATATGGAAAGAAATCGGGCAAACCGGTGTCTTTAAAGATAAAAAAGCTTGCTTTTATAACCTTTCAGTTGCATATCAAGCACTAAGTGATTATAATCAAGCATTGCAATTTATTGAAGAAGCCCTCCGCTATGGCAGTGATTCATTACTGATAAAGAAAAAATCAGAATTAAGGATATTAAAAGAAAAAAGAGAAAAGGTTATAGAACAGATATACAATAGATAAATTTAGAGTCCGCTAAAATCGTATTTATTTTTATTTTCTTTAAACCATCTGATCAGTACTAATGCCGCTTTGAGATTTGTAAGTGATTTAATCACCAATTTTTTTAGATTTATATCCGTTGTTTTTGAAAGTTGTTGATAGCTTTCCTGATATTGTTTTCTTATCGTTTTTTCGGCATCATCCAAACATTTAATTCCAGAATTTATTCCCTGTGAGATAAATTTCATCTCAGCTTTAAGATAATAATCTATACTCATCGTCTCGTCCCATAGTGTCATAAATATATTGAACGGTTTTTTGCATATTTCACAACTACACTGAATTTGTCGGTTTGTTATAATTATTGATAAGGAAGCATTTTCTTCTTTTCCGAAGTAAAATACCTGCATACTTTTTAACTTTTTTGTTTTAATATCCATATATTATTTTAATCCAAAATGCTATAAATTGTCAAGAGTTTTTTTAACAATTTTTTTGTTTTGTCAAGATAATAAATATTTGCACTATCCGATGGTGATCTATTCGGTGAAGGATGAACTTCTAAAAAGACCCCGTCGGCACCGGCAGCAACGGCGGAACAAGCAATAGTTGGAACAAATTCGCGATTACCCAAGGTTATTCCTTCGCCGGCTCCCGGCATCTGAACGGAATGCGTGGCATCAATGATAATGGGCACACCAAATTTCTTCATAATCGGAATTCCCGTCATATCCACGACCAGCCGATTGTAACCGAATGTCGTTCCTCGTTCGGTTATCCACACACTGGAATTCCCAACAGAACGCACTTTATCAATAATATTTTTTACCTCATAAGGTGACAAAAATTGCCCCTTTTTAATGTTCACGGTCTTCATTGTTTCTGCCGCCTTTATTATAAGATCGGTTTGTCTGCAAAGAAAAGCCGGGATCTGTAATACATCGGCAACATCCTTCACGATTTCAATTTGAGATGGAAGATGAACATCCGTTGTTATTTTGATCTTTAATTTATCTTTGATATGAGAAAGTATTTCAATCCCTTTTTCAATTCCGGGACCCCTATACGAACCAATACTTGAACGATTTGCCTTATCAAAGGATGCTTTAAAATAAAAATCAACAGAAAATTTTGAAGTGATCTCTTTTAGTCTTGCGGCAATTTCATAAGTTAAACTTTCATCTTCAATAACGCAGGGACCTGCTATAAATTTAAATGCCATTTTTTAAAAACCTCTTTATTTTTTTTAGATCTTCCTCAGTATCGACACCTATGGTATCCTCTAATATCTGAGTAACAAATATTTTGTATCCATGCTCCAATATTCTTAATTGTTCAAGATCCTCCGAGGATTCACATTTTAACGGTAATAATTTAAGATATTTTTTTATGAAATCTTTTCTATAAAGATAAACACCAATATGTTTATAATATGGACCTTTTGCAGGGATTGGACTCCTCGAAAAATACATTGCAGAATTATTCTTATTAAAGACAACCTTGACCTTATTGGGATCAAGGGCAGATGATGGAGAAAGCGGGAAATAATATGTTCCGCATACGAAACTACTATCCGCCACAGGAAACCTTTCAATCAAAAGATCAATATACTTCCCTTTGAAAAGAGGTTCATCGCCCTGAAGATTAAAAATAAAATCATATTTATCAAAAGATCCTAAAACGGAAGCGATCCTTTCCGTTCCACTTTTTACATCCGATGAGGTCATAATTACCTTTCCGCCAAAATCCTCAACAACACTTGAGATTTTTTTATTATCCGTTAAAACAAAAACATCCTCAGAATAACAGCTTTTTTTTGCATTTTCCCATACCATTCGGATCATTGTTTTGCCGTCGATCTTTGCAAGCGGTTTTCCCGGAAAGCGGGTGGATCCATATCTTACGGGTATAACAATGCAAATTTTCATTTACAAAACCTCTCTTTTATCCGTTCAATAATGCTTGAACTGCTTGTTCGATGTAAAAACGGGACGGTTACCACCTTTCCTCCGTTCTTAATAACCCCTTTTGCTCCTACAATATCATCTGTTTCGTAATCATTTCCTTTAACGAGAATATCGGGCATTACCCTGTTTATAAGATCATACGGTGTATCTTCTTCAAATTTAATGATATAATCGACGAAATCGAGGTAGGATAAAAAATCCGCTCTTTCGTCAAAAGAAAAAATAGGTCTATTAATGCCTTTTAATCTTTTAACGGATTGATCCGAATTTAATCCGACTATCAAAATATCTCCGAAATTTCGTGCTTTTTTCAAGTAATCAAGATGACCGATATGTATCAGGTCAAAACAGCCGTTTGTGAAGACAATATTTTTTTTTGCGGATATTATTATTTTTAAATGTTTATTAAATGATCTAAAATCTTTGAAAACCTTATTCACTTTCCAATATTTCCTTCATTATTTTTGGGGTGCAGGCAGTTGTTCCGATCTGTGTTACAACATAACTGGCTCCATAGTTAGCAAATTGCGATGCTTCAATAGGTGTAAAACCGGATACTATCGCCATAGTAAATATTGCAACAACGGTATCCCCGGCACCGGTTACATCATAAACCTTCTTGGCTCTTGTCGGTATAAAATGGTAATTTCCGTCATACAACAGCATTCCTTTTGAACCCCTTGTTATTAAGGTAATTTCATTTTTACATTTTTTGTGTAATTTTTTAATTATTTGTTTTATGGGTATTTCCCTTTTCAAATGCAAAAGTGAGATCGCTTCACTAAAATTTGGTGTAATAGTGTATGTATCTTTATAAAAACCAATATCTCTTGTCGGGTGCGGATCAGCTACAGCAATAATCTCCCTTTTCGAACACCAGTCCGTAATTTTTTTCATAATAGAGGCATTCAAAAACCCTTTATTGTAATCCTCAATGATAACACCATGATAAGATGTGTTCTTTAAGAGATTTAATATCTGCGCCCCCGATCTTAAATAGGTATTATCCGAATCGTAATCAATACGGACAACCTGTTGATTTAATGCAATTACCCGTTCTTTCAATATTGTTTTTAATCTTTTATTCTCAATAAGAAAATTACTGCTTATATTATTTTCTTTCAATAATTTTTTAATAATGTCGGCATCTTTATCCTTTCCTATAACGCCTACGAGAAGAGGAATACCTCCCATTTTGACAATATTTTTTGCGACATTTGCCGATGCACCGAGTTTATATTCTTCCTTTTCAATCTTTACAACGGGAACAGGGGCTTCAGGCGAAATTCTATCAACAGAACCATAAACATATTTATCTAAAATAATATCGCCTATGATCAATATCCTTTTTCCCCTTATATTGTTAAGTTTTTTTAATAATAGTGTTTTCATTTGTTGAGGATTTTTTTAAGCTCTTTTGCAGCATATTCGGGTGGAAGATGATTTATATAAAAGCCCGTTCCCCATTCAAAGCCGGCGATCTGTTTCAATCGTGGAATAATTTCAATATGCCAGTGGAAATCTTTACTTACCGTTTTCCAATATCCTTCATGAGGAATAAGATTTGGGGTATCATGCAGTATGATATTATAACTTATATTTTCACCGATGATCTTGATAAGAGCACGAAAAAATGATTTTGTAACAAATGCAAGGTCCATTATCTCTTCCTTGGATATGGTTGTAAAATCATGTGAATGCTTGATTGGAAGTATCCATGTTTCAAATGGAAATCGTGGCGCCCATGGGGCAATAACAACAAAATGGTCGCTTTTGATAATAACCCTTTCATCAAGTAGTATCTCTTGATTTATAACATCACAAAAGATACAACGTTCTTTGAATTTATAATGAAATTTTGCTCCTTCTAATTCTTCCTTGATCTTTTTCGGTGTAACGGGAAGAGCAATTATTTGAGAATGCGAATGTTTAATTGTTGATGCTCCGGATTCTACTCCATGATTTTTAAAAACAAGAATGTACCTAAATCTTTGATCTCTTTTAAGATCAATTATTCTATCTCTGTATGCCCAAAAGACCTTTTCAATCTGGTTGGTATTCATATCTGCAAAGGAAGTATTATGTTCAGGTGTCTCAACTATGATCTCATGAGCTCCAATTCCATTCATAGAATCATAAATACCAAAACCTTTCTGATCAATGTCGCCCTCAATTTGCAGTAAGGGTGATAACACAGGGAAACCTCTGACCCACCATTTACTCTTATTATCGGGGTACCGATAAGAGAAAAGCTCAGGAGGGGTCATTTCCTCATTACCAGGACAAAACGGGCATTTTTCAACATCCTTGGAGTCATTATCCGGGGTAAGTTTGTAATCGTAAGGTCTTTTTGCCCGTTCCGTTGCAATGATTATCCAACTATTTGTTATGGGATCCTTTCGTAATTCAGGCATTATCACTCCTTTTTTTCTATTATATCATTTATTATTTCAAAAATCAAAAAATTAAGTAGTTTTTTATCTTTTACGATCTCTTCTGTGGTTGTAGTTACATAATAATCATTCTTAAAATTATTAAGCAGGGAAAATTTTGAAAATCCATTACTGATCTCAACAATAGCATCTTTATTCGGTTTTAAGCCTCTAATGGAGAGGTCATTTATGATATAATTATTTAAATTATTAAATAATGTTTTCCATTTCGTACATTTTAAAACATAGGTATCTTTTTTATCCGTAAAGGTAGAAAAGAAAACCTTATATTCTTTTCCTTTATAATTTATCAAAATGCTTTTTTGAGCCCGATGGCTTATTGAAATTATCCTGTATTCTTTCCATAATCTCTTTTCTATCGGATTTAAAAATGTCTTATTTACCATAGGTGGTAATGTTATTTTTATTATGCCTTTTTTGAAAAATAGTATTGCCGTTTTTATTTTTCTTTCAGAACCGTCGGATAACCTATTCTTTATCGTTGTATTTTCGTTATTGCTTATTATAAGTTCGGAAGAACCACCTCCGTCAAGAGCAATTCCCGATAAACAACCGAGCTTTTTTAAAAATTTTCCGAGATTATATTCATCTATTCCCCAGGAAATAAGAGATCTGCCTTCTACAACTACAAGATAAATACAATCCTTTGATATGCCAATTGCGCTCATCGGGTTCTTTTTCCCTTTTTTTGCAATGATAATTCCATTCCTTAGAAGAATATCTCCAACGGATAAAATTGCTCTGTATTTTTTTGCAAGATCGGTATTAAAATTTTGTTTTTTAATCTTTTCTATATCCAATGTTCCATTATTATTTATTAAGATACTTCCTCTATTGTAAAAACCTTTTCGAGATAAGATATTTCCATAGATGCTTAAAATGCCCAATGTTTCATTATTTTCTCTACCGAAAAAGCCACCGTTAATACCAAGATCCGCTTTTGTTCTTTGCATAATTTTGGAAAGAGATTCTACATACGGGTCATTAACGAAATAAATATTCGGCTGATAAATTCCTTTTTTTATCTTTAAAACATGTGCAATTACTGGACCTTTATTGTAAAATGTGTATTTTTTATATTCATAGTCATTTGAATAGATTCCACCTATAACAAGTAAAAAAAGAAGTAAAAAAATTCTGTTTTTCATCATATCGTAAGTGCAAAACTTATGCCAATTTGATTTCATTATACCGTATATCCAAGCATTTTTAAAAATTGTTCATCCTTTTGCCAATTTGATTTTACCTTTACAAAAAGATTTAGATAAAATTTCTTTTGAAATATTCTTTCTAAGATCATTCTTGAATTTGTACCGATTCTTTTTGCCATAGCTCCTTCTTTTCCGATGATAATCCCTTTTTGTGATTTTCTTTCTACAAAGATCGTAGCATCTATTACAATAATATTTTTCTTTTCTTTCATTTGATCAACATATACGGCACAACCATAAGGTATCTCGTCGCCTAAAAAGTTAAAGATCGCCCCTTTTATTGCTTCTGCAATAATAAACCGCTCTGAATTTCCAGAGATATACTCTTGCGGATAATAGAAATCCCCCTCGGGAAGATAATTGAGGATCGCTTTTGTTACTTCATCGATCTTGATATTTTTTAAAGCGGAGATAGGAATAAAATCCTTTATAAAATCATTGTTTGATAGCTCCTTGATAATCGGAAGTATTTTTGCTTTATCTATTTTATCAATCTTATTGAGAACACAAATTACATCCTTTTTACATTTTTGCAGCAATGCCAAAATATCCGCATCCGATTTGAAATGATATACATCAACAAAGTAAAGAACGATCTCTGCCATTTCAAGTGACCCGATCGCCGAACCGTTCAATATTTTATTAAGTTCCATTTTCCTTTCGGTAATACCGGGAGTATCAAGAAATACTATCTGAAAATCTTCTCCGTTCAATATCCCCGTTATTCGGTTGCGGGTGGTCTGCGGTCGTTTGGAAATTGAAGAGAGTGGGATCCTAAGCACGCTGTTTAGGAATGTCGATTTTCCTGCATTCGGTCTGCCAATAATTGTAACAAATCCTGATTTAATCATAGAGATATTATAATGATTTTCCAATTTTTTTTCAAGGGGCTTATGATTATTTTTTGATTATAGTATTATAAATAGGGCTTTCGGGTGTAGATATTATTTCTTTGATCTTCCAGCCGGTACCTTTCAGAATATCCTTTAATTCTTCAGGTGAAACAAATAGATAATCAAACCAGTTCCCTTTATACTTTTTATATAATATCCTTAATGTAGTTTGTCCAGCCGTTCGTCCTCTTTTTTTATTAAATTTATGATAATCAAGATGTTCCTTCATATTTGTTTTATAGACATCATTCGTTTCCGCAATGATCAATCCGTCTTTGGTTGTGATGTTGTACATTTTTTTCAGTAGCCATCTTGCTCTTTTGGGGTTTCCAAGAAGCCCAAAATTATTTCCCATCATTATTATCGTATCAAATACTCCAAGATTTTTACTTATTTTTGTTATTGACATTTCTTTTGAATGCTTGACGCCTCTTTCCCTGCATACCTTAATGGCAAGTGGTGAATTATCGATGCCCAAAACATAATGCCCTCTATTTTGCAGATAGAGAGAAAACCTTCCTGCACCGCATCCGATATCAAGAATCTTTCCTTTTGCATATTTGATCGCTTTTTTATTTATACTATTCCATTTTTTATACTCAAAAAAATAGCAAGCAGGACCAAGTAGGGAAGCATCTATATAACCGTCATCTCTTTCCACTATCTCAACCGGATCTTTACCATTCAACTCATCATAAAGCAAGTGTCCAAACGCATCAAATTTATCCTTCATTTCTTTCTTCCAAAAATGAAAAACCGAAATCTTTCAGGATTTTCAAAAATTCTTCATTCCCCGATGCCATCATATCGGCTACATAGTGCAGTCCGTAATAATACTGAACCATATTAATATAACCATTCTTGTTTATTTTCTTAATACATTTCTCGGCAAATTTTTCTCCATGAACATTCTTACATACCCTTTCTATCCTATTTAATCGTTCCGGAGTTATCTCAATTTTTATTGAATTATATTTTTTGTTGAACGCATTTTTTAATTCATCGTTTGATAGTTTTTTATATTCTTCATCATGAACGATTATATCAATATCAAGTTTTTTTCTTACCGATATTTTTTTTAAAGGGAATCCAAGACAAAGAAGCACAACGGGGAATACCCCATCAGGTAATTTGAACATCTTTTTTAATTGACGAAAACATTCAGTTACCGTTCCAATGTAAACCGAGCCAAGTCCCATAGAATCTGCTGCTGTAGAAATATTCTGAGCTGCAATCACCGTATCCTGAAACGAGATCCAAAAATGGTGGAATGAATTTGTTGCTGTAAATGGTGCAATTTCAACTTCTGCCCACTTTTTTAATCTATAAAGGTCAATGCAAAAAAGAAGATCTACGGGTGCATCTTTTATCCATTTTTGATTTCCACAGAGTTCAGCAAGCTTCTTTCTCGTATCCTTATCTTCTATCTTTATAATAGAAAAGGGTTGGAGATTGCCGCCTGATGGTGCATGTGTTCCTGCTTCAAAAATATATTTAAGTATCTTTTTAGGTATCTTTTTTTTCTTAAACAGACGGCAGCTTCCCCTTTCCAAAAGAAGTTTAATCGTTTCATTGGGATATTTTGCTTTCACTTTCTGTTTTATACCGTGATGGTCAATTCTTTCTGTTTTTTTGACATCCTTTTTCATTTTCACCTCGCATTGAAAAACTGGGACGTTGGTTGCAAAAGTTGTAAATTAAATCTGCAAATATTGATCGTTGACTGGTGTTCATTAGATTGTCCTCATTATATTAATCTTTTTCAATTATCTCCCAATGCCCGCCCTTTGCTGGACCAATTCTTTTTATTTTTTTCCGTTGTTTTAACTTATTTAAATGATATTTTACTCCATTTTCTGTAATATTGCCTATTATCTTCGCAATTTCTTTTCTACTGGTATAAGGATTCTTTTTCAAAATCTCAATTATTTTCTGGGTAGTTTTCTGGGTAGTTTTCTGGGTAGTTTTCTGGGTAGTTTTCTGGGTAGTTTTTTTATTTCTTTTGTATTTTTTTTTCAAAAATGTTATCCTAAAAGCAATTCCTGGTTCACTCCATTTAAATTCTATTTCGGGATAATTTTTCAAACTATCTGAAATTATTTTTAACCCATTTCCCCACTGTTCGATAATTCCGAGTTTTTTAAAAATAGGCGCAAGAACTTTGTTCCTAATTTCTGATTGTCCTGCTTCCATTAAATCAAAATCAATGGAAGGCATTAATTTCCCTGGACTTGTAATCTCAATTTTATCATCAAAAATTGCGATTTTTATATCTTTACCTGTTAAGGAATAATCCCTGTGAATTACAGCATTTCTGATAGCCTCTCTAATGGCATAGATAGGATATTCCCATTTATCTTTTCTATAAACTCCGTTATAACCGGCTGTCCCTTGCGAAATGTGTCTTAGAACAAATTTAAAAGCTTTTTCCGGTTGTATTATTATACTTTCATCAATCGTTTTTCGATCTATGTAATTCCCCGGTACTGTGCATTTAAATCGCGCACACTCTATCTTTGCATAGGGATAAAATTCATTTTTTAATTGATTATTTGATAATAAAATGAGAGCATTTACAAAATAAAATTCACCTTTAAATTCTTTTATAAGATTCAATTTTTTCAATACTTGAATTGTTAATTTTTCTTTTGTTTTATCATAATAGAAATTTTTAAAATGTTCTATGGCAAGGTCTGAAAACAATCTTTGATAAACAATTTCACCATCAAACGATAAATTTTTCTTTTGTCGCACTAATTCTTCAATAATTTCCTCTGTAGCAATTCTATTTGTAGAACCTACTCTAATATATGTTCCGTCTTTTATCCCTTTTGATTTTAGGAAATAAGGTGGATTACTTCCTTTAAAAATTTTTACCTTCAATAAAATCTTGCCTTCAACATTAAGCATACTTATTTCAGGGAGAATTAATGGTTCAGAACTATCATAAATAATGTTTGAAATTTTTTCCTCTATTTCTAATATCTTTTCAGCATCTACACCAACAATTTCCCTTGGTTTATCTTTTACACCAACATATATTTCTCCACCCGCATCATTAGCAAATGCAATAATTGTTTTAGTTAAATCGAATTTAGAAGGAAGTTTTTCTTTAAACTCAATTCTTCTCCCTTCAGGCTGTTTAATTCTATCAATAAAATTCATATACTCAAACCTCTATCCCATAATTCATAAATGCCAAATTCATTTCACTTTTTGTCATTTTTATATAATATTATAACAAATAATAATAAAAAGTCAAAAAAAATTAGTGCGAATGATACGAATAAAATCAGAAACGATTTTTTACTCTATTTGAGAGTTTGTGAAATGAAAATTCTATTTTTTTTATTCATCCAACACTTTGAAAAGGTATTGTGGTTTATCCCTCACACCCGTTAAGGTGTGGTGTCGTTGCTCTCGTTTTTCTCCCGTTTTTACAGTGAAACCTTTTATCTCCGTTGTTATATAAAGTAATGACTTTTTATTCGCCGTTTTAAGATTCGTTCATCTTATTTTTTATCTCATCTATGGGTATCTTGTCTAATCCTTGTTTCCTCTGTCCATCATAAAGATAGAAGAATTTATCATCATAATGTCTTATATCTTTATTAAACTCCCTCCAGCCTTCATCTATATTTTTTAGTAATCTATATATGAGAAATTTCTGCAAAATGAGAGAAAATAATCGTTGATTTCCTTCTCTGGGAATTTCTTTGGGAAATTTATTTATTGCGATGTTTATTCTTATGATTTCACCTCGATAGTAATTGATATTATTACTTACATCAGAAATTATTTTATCTTTTTCAACTCTTAAAATTATTATTACCCCAGGAGCATCGGCATGACATAAATAACCCAATCCTAATTCCCATGTATTATCAACTTTGATTAATTCATCAATAGCATCTACATCTACATCATAAGCATCTGAAACCTCACCAATATTTTTTAAGAAATATTTATCTTCCAGTGAAATTACATAAAATGGATTTACATTCCAACCATTTCCCCCTGAGGGATTTGATATGCAAAGTATTGGCATATCTGTTTTAGGAACAATATATAAGATTTCGTCTAAAGGACGATATTTCTTAATTGGTAGCTTAATTTCATTATTATCGCTTTTTACTATAATAATTGACTTTGGAATATTGTCGTAATAAATCCATTCTTCTTTTTTAACATTATACAATTCAAGTTCAATTTTCTTATCATATATGGAGAAGCATTTTTTAGAATGAAGCGAATAAAGATCGCTAAAAATATTTGTATTTGTAAGCACATCGTCAAAAGCTAATTTTAGAAGATTGTATTTCTTTTGACTTTCAAGATTCACGTCCTTATTTCCTGTTCTCACATTTTGTTTATATGTCCCATGTCCTCGGTAATTACAAGACATGGAAACAAGAAATATGAATAAAATCAAAAATATTCCAATGATACGATGTTTATAATTTTTCATGATGAATATCTTACAGAATTATTAGCCATTATTTTATATAATTCGTTTATATCCAAAGTACTTCGGATATACATCCAATAACTGCTTTTTCTTTCATCTTCATGACTCATCATCTCTACATTCTCCAAGATTATCCAAAGGACTCACCATTCTACCAATATGCCTTTTCGTTATTTTGATTTTATACTTTTTCATATATTTAATTATAACTTATTTAATATCAGAAATCAATTTTTTTTAGAAATAATGTCATTTCTCTGTATTTTTGAATATTTCAAAGAATTTTTCGGGTGATTGTTCAATGAGTTCAACAAGTCTTTTCCTGCTGTATTTTTGCTCAATTTTCAATCCCATATAACATCCGACAATATAGAACAATCTATCACCCGAACATTGTCCTAAGATATTTTCTAAAATTGCATTTGTTATTTCTTTGTCAATATTTTCATCTAAGTATTGAATTACGGAATTAAACTGATTTATCTTTTTGTATAATGCTGTTGTATCAAGTAAAATCTTATAGTCATAATCAGAAATTTCATTCATTTCTATTCGTTTATGATAAGGTGTTAATGTTGCTAAACCTTCGTTCATTGTCATTAACAGCACAATTTCTTTTAAATCTCTTACAGTTTTAGCTTTAAAAATATCTGGTAATGGATGAAATTTTTCAAACCCTATATGAAAAAGTTCGTGAGTAATATATAGTTTCAATTCATTATAATTTTCTGTGAATTGATTGCAATCTATATTCATACAAATTTTATTATCAAATGCAATTCCGTTATATCCACCTATTACAAAATAAATAGTTACTTTTTGTTTATAATCTTTTGGAAGATATTTTAAACACAATTTTGCATAGTCTGTAATGATTTCTTGCTCATTTTCTTTTAAATATTTAATGATTTTAATATATTCATATTTTCGTGTCTTTACATTGGAAAAAACAAATCCGTCATTTTTACCATTTAATGAGTTTAGTAAATTATCTTCTGTAATAGGATTAGAAGAATATTTCTTACTATGAAGTAAAATATGTTGATAACCTGGATTATTAACTATTTTCTCAACATTGTCTTGATTATCTGTAAAATGTTCCAAAACTAACTTTGTTCCCGAATAATCAAAAGTAATTTCTCCTAGTAAAAGCGAATTCGCAAGTAACATCATAACTCCCAAAAATTGTATTGTTTTCATTTTGTATTCTCGATTTATTTTCTATATTTAAAACTGTATGTAAATATCAAACATTTTTGATACCGGAATATTCTGATCCTCAATCATCTTGTATAATCCTTCATTTTCAATCCACCAAGAAATATCTTTATACAATAGTTGGGAAGTATAAACTATCGTTGGTGTCTTATTCTTATTTAAAATTTCATTTATCGCATTTTTATCTTTTGTATTAACAAATATTGATAGAATTTTCTCTGCACCATAATATTCTGAAAGTCTTAATCCAACAGGTTTTTCGTAAAATAAAACATCATCAAGGGTTAATTTTGGAAATTCGAGAATTCTATCTTCCCAAGGTACTACCGGTATTTTATCAGGATTATCTTTTAATTGTTTTACCAATTCAGGAATGCCATAATATACTTTATTCTTATGAATATGATCTCGCCCTATGATAATTAATACTTTGCCTTTTCTTTTACTGATAACTGTTTTAATATTACTTTCAATAACAGGCTCACGATCTTTAAAATATTTAGATTGGGCTTTTATCATATCTGTACAAATCCAATTCCCATCGTCACAAGATGCGTTATGTATATTTTTTTTCTCCATATCAAAAAAGAAAGCTGTTGCTTTTTCACTTTTTGATAAATTTTTATTTCCGGAATCAATTGAACGAAACCAACAATAAAAAGATTGCAAATATTCAGGTTTGCCTTTTAATTCTGCATTCGGATTTTTTCTATATTCTCTTAACATCTCATTTCCAATACTTTCAGGGATCTCAAGCCCGATATGTCTGATTCCATGTTCTTTAATACTATTTTCAATAAGACTCATTTCAAAATCCGTTGTCAAAGAATCAAAGTGGCTCTCCCCTATCAGAATTATTTCATAAGAATCTATTTCATCTAGTAATTCCTTTAATATGCTATTCACAGATCCTCCCCCATTAATTGTTTCTATTTGACCAAATACATTTTGAAAAAACATAGATAAGAAAAATATTATTAATACTAATTTCTTTCCCATTTTTCCTCCCTTTATACACTTTTGCTTTCAATAGATCGCTTAATAACTTTTTCAAATTCATTCGGTTCAAGTGTGCCAATTCGATAGTTTTCACCATTTGTCATTTTTGCTTCACATACCAATATTTATTCCCTTTAAGAAATTCTTCAATTCCTTGTTTCTTGATTTTTCGCAGATTTTTTATATGTGCATCACCATGACCCGATTTTAAAAAATCCAGTTTTTCACATGCCTCAAATTCATCGCATTCCCAACAGCCTTCAATGCCCTTTTTCTGACAGCATTTTCTAATTTTACAAAAAGGCGGACCGCCACCATCTTTACAGACCTTTTTGCATCGCAATTTTACCATTGCCCCTAAAACCTCATAACATTCCTTATAATTATTGAATATCTTAAAAAATGAGATTTCCGACAGAGCTTCTGCTGTCTTGTCAAATCTTGCCTCTCTCAATTCTTTTCTGAGATCTCTTGCCAAATCGGCAATCTTCCCTTTGTGAATGGGGCAATCCCCACAGTAAAGTCCACAGCACGCAATTAAGTTTTTGTTTTCTTCATTATTGTTCATTTCTTAGACTCCATATTAAATTATTTTCCTATCCTTAAAAGCAAGGTTCGGAATTTCATATAACTTGTTTATACACACTGTTATGTGAGGTTTTCGCTCTCATTTCGATTCGACTGCTTGACAGTTGATAGTGTTTCCTGTTCAATGAACCGCTATGCTTCCGTCTTTTATTCTTTCTCTCAACTCCCACAATGCCGTTTTGTTGCTGTCATACCTAAGGCAATCCATGGCTTCTTCATAGCTCACCCACAAATACTCGGAATGCTCTCCCGAACAA
>JAUXGM010000117.1 GCA_030622125.1 bacterium
TAATCGTACTAAGTACTAAGTTTTTCGTACTGAGTTTAAGAAATTCCATTTCTATTTACTCAACACAGAATACGGTATACTGGGTACTGATTTCTAACTCTCAATTCTCAATTCTCAACTGTTTTCGGTAATGTCCCTCTTTTGTGGCTTTTCGGAGATTGATATTGTTTTCCTTATTTCCTTATTCCCTTATTAACTGGCTATATGGGAAAAAATTCTCAAAATCGAGGCATTTACCGTAATCAAGTTCAATTACAAGTTCTTTGTTTGTAATCGGATGACAAAATACAAGTTTTTGTGCACAGAGAAGATGATGATTTAATACTATTTCACTATCTGATATTTTAATTTTTCTGCCCTTGTTTGAATATTGGATATCACCGACTATCGGATGTCCTATTGCCTTCATATGTACCCTGATTTGATGTGTTCTTCCTGTTACAAGTTGAAATTTTATAAGGGAAAACCTTTTTTGCCTTTTTAAAACCCAGAATTTTGTAATTGCTTCTCGAGGATTTATCCCGTTCGGTGCAAAAAGTTTTCTATCCCTTAATGATCTACCGATAGCGATCTTGATCTCACCTTCATCGGCTTTCATTTCACCCCAGCATATACCGAGATAATACTTTTCTATACTTCTTTTTTTTTGCATCTGAATAAGTTTATAGTATGCCTCCTGGGTTAAAGCAATTATTAAAAGACCGATGGTGTCTTTGTCAAGCCGATGGATTATTCCTGGTCTCTCTTTGCCTCCAATATCCGGCAAGGCATCACCGTAAATAGCCTTCAACCCGTTGGCAATTGTATCCTTTGTATGACCGATCCCGGGATGAACGATCTGTCCCGCCGTTTTATTGATGATCAGAATATCCCTGTCTTCATAGACTATATCAAGTGGTATTTCCCTTGCTTCAAGATCGGATGGTTCTGTTTCAATTCGGTCGGGTATAAATATAAGATCGTTTATCTTTAAGTGATGTGATGGTTTCACTTTTTTATCATTTACAAGTATTTTTCCGTCTTTAATAAGCCTTTGGATACCGGTTCTTGAGTAAAATTGTTTCTCAAGCACTTCAAAAAGAAATTTATCGATTCTTCCTTTTTCGCTTTCTACTTTTATTATCATTTTTTGCCTTTTTTTTATAATTAAAATAATCACATAAAGTATATAGCATTGAAAGAGAAAGCCCTATATAGATAACATTTTTTGTTTCTTTACTTGTTAAAGAATAATTAGGATTTTCTCTTTGATACATCTTGAAAAATTTGTAGGAAAGAAGGGAATAGGTAAGAGTAAGTGGGATCGATACAAGAAGTATTGTTGTCTCTCGTTTGAGGATTGATTCCTTATATTTAATTGTTGCTGCCTTTGTTTCCTCTCCGTAGATAACGACAGTTAACATTATAATTAAAATTAAAAAAATGTATTTAAACTTTATCATATTTTTTTAATATAAAATAGATTACAAATAAGATCGGAAGAAGAAAGATCAAAATTACCTGTGAAAATGTTAAATGCAAAAAATAGTATCTTACAAAATCACCACGGAGAAATTCAAGAAAGAACCGCCAGATACCATAAAAAATAACATAAGAAATAAAAACCTGTCCTGAAAATTTTCTTCTTTTCAATATCTGTATCAAAATAAAAAATATTACTATCTCTGCCAATGATTCATAAAGTTGAGTCGGGATTCTGAAATCTCCCGTTGTAAAAAAATAGGTGGCAAAGAAATCTCCCTGATCAAGTCGTTTACCATAGCAGCAGCCATTTAAAAGACAGCCCTGTCTTCCAATTGCGTGTCCTATTGCAAGTCCGGAAACAAATATATCGGCAAGTGTTCCGATTTTGAGCTTTTTTATCAATGCGTAAATAATTCCAAATGCTGTTCCACCTATTACCCCACCTAAAAAGACAAAGCCGGCTCGTGAAAAGATATAACTCATTGGATTATCCAAGAAATCCGTCCAATTTAGAAAGATATAAAATATTCTTGCACCGATCATTGAAAAAATAATGATCAATATACCCAAATCAAATATTTTTTCACCGTCCATTTTAAAAAAATAGGCGAGTTTTCTTGCAATAACAAGTCCTGTAATTACACCTGTTGCTACAAACAATCCGTAATATGTGATGGTAAGACCGAATATCTTAAGAAATATTGGATGCATGCCCTTTTCTCCCGATAAATTGTGCTAAAATAAAAAGTACGATCCCGACATCTATTAAACTATCGGCAAAATTAAATGTTGGCCAGGAATGCTTTCCGATATAAAAATATAAAAAATCAAAAACAGCGCCATTTATAGTACGATCAATTAAATTCCCAATACCTCCGCCTAAAATAAATGATAGGCTGATTATCTCTAATTTATTAAGAGAATAGTAAGATTTAATTACAAAAAATAAGACAGCGGAAAGTCCTATTACCATAACAATGATCTTAATGATAAGCGGTATTCTATGAAAAAAACCGAAAAGTAGCCCATAATTCTTAACATAAATAATACTAAAAAAATGTGGAATTACTACTATTTGTCGGAATGGATTTTGTAATATTGCTTTTACAAAATATTTTGAACCAAGATCAAAAAGAACAATACCAAATGTTAAGAGAAAGAAAAAAAACTTTTTCAAGGGAATTATACTTTCCCTTCTTTTTCTAATTTTTCCCGACAAGAAACACAATATCTTGAATGTGGCTTTGCCTTCAATCTCCCTTTTTCAATCACCTTTCCACACAATTCACATATTCCGTATTTCCCATTTTCAATCTTTGTAAGTGCATTATCAACAAGTTCAAGTATTGATTGATCAACATTCATAATATTGATCGATTTTACCTTTTCATATTCATCTGCTGATAAATAACTCGGATCATCAGGATAATGCGAATCAGTCGTATTCGGGTTATTTGCGATCTCAGAAAGACCATCCAAAGCATTTTCAATTTCTCTTTTCATTGCGATTAAAATTCTCCTATACTTTCCCAATTCCTTTTCTTCCATATTAATCCTCCTTTTTCCAATTTTTTATTTGGGTACGGCAATCCGAGCAAATACCGTTTTCGTCAAGATCACTTTTATATTTCCAGCATCTTGCACATTTTTCACCGGTTGCCTTTTTTATTTCTATTTTGTAAACTTCACCAAGAGTATTATCTTTTATTACCGTAACCTTTGATACTATAAAAAATTCTTCCAGATCAAATTTGTCAAAAATAGCTTTTATTGAATCATTTTTATAGTAGATATTGATCTGGGCATCAAGGGAAAGTCCAATCTTTTTTTCTGCTCTTAGGTTCTCTAATTCCTTTTCTGCCTTTTCCCGCATATTGAAAAGAAGATCATACTCATCGTCCCATTTGCCCCATTCTTCCGGCACCTGTTCCCATACTTTAAAAAATATCGATTCCCGTTCATGAGTTAGATATAAAAATACCTCTTCCATCGTAAATGACAATATCGGAGATAATCTTTGTGTAAGATAGTTAACAATAGAATATAAGACCGTTTGTGCCGAACGTCTTGCCCTTGATCCCGGCGGATCCGTATATAATCTTGATTTTATCATATCAAAATAGAGAGAGCTTAATATGACGGTTACAAAATCAATTATAAGATGATGTATCTGGTGAAATTCATAATTTTTATATGCTTTATCAATTTTATTTATTAAAACCGAAAGTTGATATAATGCCCATTTGTCTATTGTTTCAAGTTTTGAATAGTGGACATTATCATTCTTGGGATCAAAATCCTGAGTGTTCATAAGTATAAATCGTATCTTGTTCCTTATATTTTTATAGGCATCAACCATCTGATTTAAGGCATTGTACGAAAACCTGAAATCCTCTGTATAATCAATGCTTGAAACCCATAATCTTAATATTTCCGCTCCATATTTCTTTACAACTTTATTGGGTGAGATTACATTTCCAACGGATTTGGACATCGGTCTGCCGTTTTCGTCCAAAGAAAATCCATGGGTAATAACTTTTTTGTAAGGTGCACTTCCATTTATTATTGCCGATGGCCACATTGAGGATTGGAACCAGCCTCTATACTGGTCACTTCCTTCAAGATAAAGATCGACAGGAATATCCTCTCCCATTTTTTCCTTGACAACGGCATACCAGGAAACACCGGAATCAAACCAAACATCTAAAATATTTTCTCCCTTTACAATGTGATTTGAACCGCATTTGGGACATTTCACGATTCTATCCGTAAGTTCGGATATTTTCTCTTTAAACCAAATATCAGATGATCTTTCTCTTATTTTTTCTATTAAATCTTCATTAAAATTTTCATCAATAAATTCCTCGCCACAATCTTCACAAACACGTGACGGTATCGGTACGCCCCAACTTCTCTGTCTTGAAATACACCAATCAATTCTGTTTTCTATCATATTTGAAAATCTTATCTCTCCCCATTTGGGTATCCATCTGGTATCTTTTGCAAATTTAATAACCTTTCCTTTTAATTCCGGAACTCTTGTATCTATGAACCATTGGGGTGTTGCTCTGAATATCAATGGATTATGACATCTCCAGCAATGCGGATATGAGTGGGTTATCTTTCTTTCCTTGATAAGTATGCCTTTTTTATTTAATTTTTGAACGATCAACGGATTTGCATCAAAAACATTTACTCCTTCAAATTCGGGATATTCATCTGTATAGCATCCTTTATTATCGATCGGTGCAAATATTTCAAGTCCATAAAGTTTTCCAATTTGATAATCGTCGGCACCATGTCCGGGTGCCGTATGAACACAACCTGTCCCTTGTTCCAATGTAACATGTTCACCAAAAACGATCGGGCAGACCTTATCCATTAACGGATGCTCATAAGTCATTCCTTCAAACTCTTTTCCTTTCTTTTCTTCTAAAATATCATACTTATCTATTTCCATTTCTTTCATACTTTTTTCAACAAGATCTCTTGCAATGATCCATTTTTCATTTTTTACTCTTACAATGTGATAGATATATTGCGGGTGGATGGAAACGGCAAGGTTTGCGGGTAAGGTCCAGGGTGTTGTTGTCCATATAACGGCGAACAAATTTTCTTTTCCCGTTACCTTAAATTTTACATATATACTCGGTGAAGTATGATCCTGATATTCAACCTCCGCTTCTGCCAATGCTGTTTTGCAGGAAGGACACCAATGTATCGGTTTTCTACCTCTTGTAATAAATCCCTTTTTATAAATTTCATTAAATGCCTTTAAGATGTCCGCTTCATAATTGTAATCCATTGTCGTATAAGGATCTTCCCAATCTGCCAATATACCAAGCCGTTTAAATTCATCTCGTTGTATATCGATATATTTTTTTGCATATTCTCTGCATCTCTTTCTAAATTCGAATATATCTTCGGTATCATTTTCATTTTTGATCTTTAACTCAATCGGAAGTCCATGACAATCCCAGCCGGGTAGATAAGGAAAATGATAGCCCATTGCCCAGTAGTATTTATTAATTATATCTTTTAGTAATTTGTTTAATGCATGACCAATATGTATGTGTCCGTTTGCATAAGGAGGACCATCATGCAAGATCATTTTTTTGCCGGTTTTGTTTTTTTCAATAATTTTTTTATATATCTCTTTCTCAGACCAGTATCGATTAAGTTCCGGTTCTTTTTCACTCAGATGTGCTTTCATTGAGAAGTCGGTTTTTAGTAGGTTCAAGTGTTCTTTCATCTTCAATACTCCAAATTTTTAATCTATTATTATACTTAAAAAAACAAAAATAGTCAAATATTTTTGCTTCTTACTTGAGGCTAATTATAATATTAAATTTTGAAAGGATATGTTTTCCATCTTTTACTTTTACGGTCGTGTGAAAACTATCCGGTCGGACGGGATAGAATTTTGTTTTACCATCAGGTGGAAGTATTTCAACCGTATCAAGTTTCTGTGAAGAATAACTTCCCATCGTTTTAACTTGTTTCACCATTTCAAAAGAGAATGGATTAATGTATTCAATATTAGTTAATTTTTTGATTCTGTTTTTTTTAAGATACAATGAAAAGAAAGAGACAAAATTGGAAAGCAGAGGAAGTTTTTTATTCGTTTTCAATGAATATTGAGTAGTTTTGCTATTGTCGGGACGATTTGGATCCCATATATGAACACTATAATGTTGAAGTTTTGAGATCCATTCGATCTTAATTACTCGTAATTGCCCTTCAAAATCATCAAGCTTTTCTTCCGATTTAAAATAGATCAAATTGTCATATCCATCCACCACGATCATTCCTTGAATGGAATAATCAGGTTTTCCACGATAGTGCGTATCTTTTCTCTTATAGTTATCCTTTTCAAAATCCGAATCCTGAGAATAACTTGTGGTAGTGGCATTCTCAAAATTATTTTTTCCGAGTCCTTTATTTGAACTATTTCGGTCATAAGTAAAATCCGATAAAAATCTTTTAGAATAAAAAACATAATAGGTAATCGGTATAAGTTTATCTCCATCGGTAAAGTTTTGTTGTTTATAAAATTTGATATTGTCATATCCAAGATAGATATTATCAAGATCGTAAACATCATAAGTTAATGGGTCCTGATCATCAGATGAAACAATAACAAATAAAATTAATAAAGCAAATAATAATAATCTTTTCATATAATCATTATAATAATTTTTCAAAAAAAATCAAGAAATTAGTTTTTTGCGAAATAAGATTTTCTTAACCACGGATTTAACGGATTATACGGATTTCAAGTCTAAATTTTCAGTTATGAAATGAAATTTCATTATTCTAAATCTTTTTAATTATTAGAAAATTAATTTTCTACTTTAAAAAAAGATTTAATGAAAAGTGATTTAGTAAAATCACTTAAA
>JAUXGM010000053.1 GCA_030622125.1 bacterium
GCAATCTTTCATTCAGTTGTAAATAGCGGACTTAATCTTTTCTGGATACCGGAAAAAGAAGCGGCTACCGCATTTATAAGAGATTATTCCAATGCCAAAACTATTATTCTCTCACAGGATATGATTGATAACGATTTTACCGCTATACAGCGATTTAAATTTTCCTGTCAGATGAATAATTGTAAAATTATTTTTCTTGCCAATAGTGAATCCGACGGAAGTAAAGCGAAATTTATCGGAGCTGATTATATAGTGTTAAAACCATTTACATCTGATGGAATACTCTTTGCAATAAAAAATATTATTTCAATGAATGAATCTTCTCTAAAAGAAGTAAAAGCAATAAGGGCAATTAACAATATTAATCCCTCTCTTTTGCTTTATTTTGACAAGATCGTTGATCTAAGCAGAACTAATAAAAATCTCCGACTATATATCTATGAATTCGACAAACTGCCAAAAGATAAAGAAAAAGAAATAATATTCCAAATAATGAGAACTTTAAAAGAATTTGTAGATAGTCAAATTCCATTTAAAAACCGATTTTTAATCTTTCCATTTACAGATACCGATCTTACATTAATGCTTTTTTATCCCGATACATTTTCAAAGAATTTATTTCTTTCGCTAACCTCCGATATCGAAAATATTATTGCCGATGCTCTTAAGAGATATAATGCGGAATACAGTTATGGTTTTGCCGATTCTTTATTTGAGGTAAGTGCGGGAAAATTTGAGATAACAATTTATTCACTTTTAAAGAAAGCTTACGAAGTTATATGGGATACAAAAGGTGGAAAAAATTCAATATACAAAGATGAGTTTAATAAAATATTAGAAACAGAAAGTATTTGGACCGAGTATCAACCTATTATTGCTCTTTCCGATTATTCAATATTCGGATATGAAGCATTATCACGCGGTCCCGTAAATACGATCTGGCAAAATCCTGAATATCTATTTGAAATGGGATTTAAATTTGATAGGATTTTAGAACTTGAAGAAACCTGCACAAGAAAGAATATAACTTATTATGACATTACAAACAATGTGAAAAAATTATTTATAAATATACATCCGTCTACGGCAGAAATTTTATTGTCAAAGATTGATTTTTTCAGAGAGCTTAATTTGGATATTGAACTTATTATTGAAATAACGGAAAGAAAACTTATTCAAGATTTTAAGAAATTTAAGGAGTTATTTGGTAGATTAAGAAGTGATGGTATCAAAATAGCTCTTGATGATGTTGGATCCGGCTATTCCTCTTTGCAATATCTCATTGAACTTGATGTGGATTATATAAAGATCGATAGAACCTTAATATCCGAAATTCACAAAAATTTTATTAAAAAATCCGTTGTGAGCAGTCTTGTTGATATTGCAAACGACATTGATTGTAAGATCATTGCCGAAGGTATAGAAAGTTCACGGGAATTAAAGATAGTTCAAAAACTTAATATTGATTATGGACAGGGTTTTTTATTCGCACATCCATCCGTAAAGCCGACACCTACGATTAACTATTTACCGAATAAGCGGTAATGACCATATCGGGCTTAGGTGTTTTAGTAAGAAATAAAAACTATAAAGCAAAAAAGATCGGTATTTTAACAAATCAAAGCGGTATTGATAGTGATGGTATTCCGAATATTGATATCCTGATAAAAAATGGATTTAATATCAAAAGAATATTTGTTCCCGAGCATGGACTTTACGGCAAAAACGGCGGTGGAGAAAGAATATCAAATCACATCGATCAGAAATATCATTTACCGATATTTAGTTTATATAATGAATCTCTTATGATAGATGATCCTTTTATTTTTGATGGGATTGATCTATTTTTATATGATATACAGGATGTCGGTGCAAGATCTTACACCTATATTGCAACTTTAAGAGCTGTTCTTACGGCATTTGACAAATACCGTATCAATCTTCCGATCGTAATACTTGATCGTCCTGCTTTTTTAGGAAATAAGATACAGGGTACATTTCCGGATACTCTAAATTTCCTTGCTCCCGAATTTATTCCAATAAGATACGGGTGGACAGTTGGAGAATATGCAAATTTTATTAAAGACATCAATAAATTAAAGATCAATTTAAAGATCGTAAAAATGGAATGCTACAAGAATGGAATGAATTTTTTAGACACTAAATTACCGTATGTTAAACCCTCTTCTGCAATTAAGGATTTCGATACGGCATTTTTTTATACGGGAAGTTGCCTGCTTGAAGGCACTGAACTTTCCGAAGGTAGAGGAACCGAGAGACCATTTTTAATATTCGGGGCAACGGATCTACCTGAGATCAAATATTCTTTTAGCGGAGTTAAGTGGGAATTTACTGATTTCAGACCGAAATTCAATAAACTTAAAGAAAAGATTTGCAGGGGAATAAAGATATTGTCGATAGATTATGAAAATGCACATCCTTTTAGGGACATTGTTCTTTTTTTAATGAAACTTTATAAAGCACATCCATTTAAATTTTTACTTCCCCATTTTGATAACCTTGCAGGCGGAAGTTTTTTACGGAATATGATCGTAAATGATCGGAAAGAAAAATTTCTAAAAAGATTGGAATCCGATGAATATAAATTCAAAAAAATTGCTCGGAAATATTATTTATACAAAAAATTTGATAAAAAGTGTTTTTTTTACTATAATGGTAAAAAGTGATCCGGAGGACAAGATGGTTGTAAAAAAGCACTATACGGAAGTAAATGCAGATAAGGTTAATATGGCTGGAGCAAGCAATACAACGATAAGATGGTTAATAAATGAAAAAACGGGGGCAAAAAATTATGCCCTTAGATTATTTGAAGTTAGTGAAAATGGACATACCCCCGAACATAGCCACAATTGGGAACATGAAGTATTTGTATTGGATGGAAATGGAATTCTCGTTACAGAGGATGGCGATTTTACTCTAAAAAAAGGAGATTTCTCATACATTCCACCAATGGTCATGCATCAATTTCAAAATACAGGGAAGGAAGTATTCAAATTTTTGTGTATAGTACCAATAAAAAATGATTAGTTTTGAAAATGTCTCCGTCGTTTATGAGGAGGACATATTTGCCTTAAAAAATATCAATTGCCATGTAAATAATGGTGATTTTCTGTTTGTTCTGGGTCCCTCCGGGGCAGGAAAAACCACTTTTTTAAGATTAATCTACAAAGAAATACTGCCAACAGCAGGAAAAGTAATTATAAATAAACACGATTTATTAAAATTGCCAAAGGGAAGGCTTCCCTATTTCAGAAGAAAGCTCGGTATCGTATTCCAGGATTTTAAGTTGTTATATGATAGAACAGTTAATGAAAATATAGAATTTGCAATGATATCCGTTGACCAAAAAATATCAAGGATTCCAAAAAGAAGATCTGAGGTTTTACGATTATTAAAGTTAAACGGAAAGGGGCATCTCTATCCACACCATCTATCGGGTGGTGAACAGCAAAGGGTTGCTATTGCAAGGGCGATAGCGAACTCACCACTTATACTTATTGCAGACGAACCAACGGGTAACCTTGATGATGAGATAAGCGTTGATATTATAAATGAATTTAAACAGCTGAATATGATTGGAATGACGGTTATTATTGCAACCCATGATGATAGATTGACTAATCTTGTTTCAAATCACCACAGGCTGTTTTTAAAAGATGGGGAGCTTATAAATGCAACATAAGAAACTTTTTTATTTTATAGATGAGGGATTGAAAAATATTGTAAGAAATTCTTCTATTACCATAATATCAATTGCTCTTATTACAATTTCAATATTTATTATTGGAATGATGTTTTCTATGTTCAATACAATGAAAAATGTGATCGGCACATTTAATTCCGCCCCGTCAATGGTTTTCTTTCTCAAAGAAGATATTTCAATTTCCGAGAAAGAGGATTTTATGGAATCAATAAAATCAGAAATTGGGATCATTGATTTAAAATATATTAGTAAAGACAATGCCTACAATAATGTAAAAAATGATGAAACGATCAAAGCATTGCTTTCCATATATGGAAAAGAACTTCTACCTGAATCCATTGCCGTACATACAAAGTCCGGTATAAGTCCGGATCTACTTGAATCTCTTTACAATAAATATTCGAAACGATCAATTGTAGATACCAGTTTTATTCAAAAAGACCTTTCCGATCTTGTTCTATATCTAAAAAAAGTTGGCTTTGTGATCTTTCTGATCTTTTCTTTACTTGTTGTTCTGATAATTGGGAATGCCATACGGCTTTCGGTTTTTGCAAAAAGAAATGAGATATATCTTAAAAGACTGCTCGGTTCAACAGAAACATTCATACGATTTCCGTTTATGATAGAGGGGATTTTAAAAGGGCTGATCAGCGGTATAATAACAAACTTCATATTTGCTATCATCTATCTTTTAAGAGATTATCTTTTCCCAAATAATCTTTTTGGTAAATTTTCTTTGATAACACCTTTACAGGGACTCAGTTTAATAATAATCGGTGGAATATTCGGATGGTTAGGTTCAATAATATCAACAAAATTATATATAAGACAGTAGGAATACTACTTCTTTTTCTTATCTTACAGGGTTCTACCGTAGATCAACATAAAAAAGAACTAAAAAAAATCGAAACAGAAATAGCAAGAAATAAAAAAATGATCAAAAAAGCCGCAAAAAAAGAGAATATTACCCTTGCCGATATAGAACAGATTGAAAATGAACTTTTTGTTTCACAAAAGGAAAAATCAAAATATGAAAGAGAACTTCGAAATTTGGGAAGAAGTATCGGTATAATGGGAAAGAAAATTACAACAGTAGAAAACGAATTTCATGAGACAAAAGAGAGAAGCAAAAGATCAATTGTTAAATGGTATATGATAAAAAGTATATCAAACACTTATCTTCCTTTTACTTATAGAAATGAAAATAATATGTTTAAATACGAGGTACTAAACCGTTTGAATAAGAAAAATGAATCGGTTGTAAAAGAGCTTATTGAACAAAAAAAAGCATTAATAAATAGAAACAAGGAATATGAAATAAGAAGCAATCAAATACAAAAATTAAATAAACTTGTTAAGTTCAAAACAAAAAAAATAGAAAGCGAAAGACAATTAAAAAAAATATATTTAAATAAGCTGAAAAGTAAAAAGGCAAAATATAGAGGTTACCTTGTTCAACTTGAGAAAAAAAAGAAAGGGATAAATCAGGAGATACAAAGACTTATAAAAAAAGAGATGGAAAGGAAAAACAAGAATAAGAGAACTAATTACAGCAAAAAAATGTCATCAGGACTCATAAATAAATATGCAAATTCAATCTCCATCAATATAAAAGGAAATATCATTTCACATTTTGGTAAAATGAAAAATAAAGAATACGATATCTCTATCAATAATGATGGAATAGAATTTGAAGCTCTAAACAATATTGTTACAACGCCTAAAACCGGTGTAATAATATTTGCCGATTGGTTAAAAGGAAAGGGTAATATTGTTATCCTCTCTGTGGATGAACATTTCGCTATGGTTTTTGCCAACCTAAGTGAAATTTTTGTAAAAAAGGGACAGAGAGTTGAAAAAAATGATAAAATTGGTAAAATAATAACTCAGGAGAACGGAAAAGAGATCCTTTATTTCAGTACATGGATCAATGGCAACCCCGTGGACCCTGAAATAATTTTAATGAGGTGATATATGAAGAAAAAATTTTTGGTTTTTTCCTTGTGCATGTTGGTTTTTTCTATAGTAAGCTTTTCCACGGAATCTAAAAAAGATTATGAAGATGGTATGAAATTATTCTGCCAATCAATAAAAGAGATCAAAGACAATTACTACAAAGATGTTGATTTTAAAGAACTGATCTACTTTGCGATCGATGGTATGCTTGAAAATTTGGATCCACACTCCACATTTATGAAAAAAAAGGATTTTGAGGGGCTTGAAAGAAGTTCAACCGGCAGCTATGGTGGCGTTGGAATGGTTGTTACGATCAAGAACAATGTTCTTACCTGTATTTCCCCGATAGAGGATTCACCCTCTGCAAGATTGGGCTTAAAATCCGGCGATCAGATAATAAAGATCAATGGGATAGATACCGCAAAGATGAGATTGGATGAATCGGTTGATATGTTGAGAGGAAAACCGGGTACCTCTGTTAAGATTACAATTTACAGGGGATCTGATCAAAGTATCAAGGAATACACAATTGTCCGAGAAAATATTAAACTGAAAAGTGTAAAATCCCAGAAATACGGTGATATCGGTTATATCCGTTTGACGGATTACAAAAAAACATCCGTAGCTGAAATAAAAAAGGCTATCAAAAAACTTCAAGATAAGAAAGTTAAGGGTTATATTCTTGATCTAAGGAACAATCCCGGCGGATTACTTTCCTCCGCTATTGAAGTTTCGAACCTCTTCTTGCCGAAAGGCACAAAGATTGTTACCGTAAAGGGAAGACATCAAACGAATAACATATCCTATTATGGGAAACAAAATCCAGTATTGGAAATTGCCCCGTTGGTTGTTTTGATCAATGAAGGTTCGGCTTCTGCATCAGAGATCACTTCCGGTGCATTGAGGGACAATAAAAGAGCTATACTTGTTGGTGAGAGAAGTTTTGGAAAGGGCTCTGTACAAAGATTGTATCCGCTTCCGGATGGCTCGGGAATCAAGTTGACAATCGCAAAATACTACACCCCTTCCGATGAATGTATCCACGGTGTCGGTATTCAACCTGACATTGTCGTTAATCAAAAATATTATACGGATAATGAACTGCGCCTAATGAATAAAGTAAACAATGGTAAATATATTGAGGATTATCTTAATGATGTTGATAATAAAATAAAATCCATAAAGAAAACAACAGATACATTTGAAGCAACAAAGGAAGGATATGAAAAACTTGATCTTGATACCTATGCAATGAACCCTTTGAATATAAGGGCGTTAAAAAATAAATTAAAGGGCAATGAAATTAGGGTTTCCGATAATATTTTACAATTGCTTATCCTGAAGGGATTGGATAATAAAAAATTTGGAGAGGAAAATAGTTTTATAATAGATCCTGTAATGGATGAACAACTGAAAAATGGAATCAATACAATAAAAACAATAATATGGCAAAAAAAATAATAAAAAAGAGAAAAACAACAAAGAAAAAAAGGTCAAAGAAGAAAAAGGAACCGAATTTATTGGCTTCGCTTTTTATCGGTATCGTTATTATATTACTTGTCATAATAGTTCCTGAAAAAATAGGTAAATCGATCAAGAGAACAAAAACGTTACCAAAAAAGGAAAAACAAGCCAAAACAGAAAAAACTATCATAAAAAAAGGAAAGACAATTCAAAGACTAACATCAAAACAGCCTCCTAAAAATGAATTTGACTATTACAAAAGCTCCCTTTTTATAAACGGTAATCTCCATAGATATTTTAGGGACAACTCCATTTCCAAATCAATGGTAAGTGAGATATATGAAGAGAAAAAGGAGGACGGAAAGACATTTTTATACACAACATTCAGTATTAAATTAAATAAAAAATTGGATCTGAAAAAGGCTGCCGCCGACATTGAAAAAATTGTCCAAGATAATGGTGGAAAAATTGAAAGCACATATAATTACTATATTAACAAACGGGATATTATAACTTTCTATGTTTCCTCTTATGATAAGATCACTCACTTTTTTTCAATCTCGAAAAGCAGATTAAATGCCCTTATTGAGGGAAATTCTCCTCTTATTTCAATAATTATAGATGATTGCGGCTATCTTCACCCAAAACATTTTCATTATCTCGAAGGGCGGGAAAATATTGATCTTTCAATCCTTCCATATACCCCTTATGTCGAGGAAACAATAAAATTCGCCAACAAAAATAACAATGAAGTGATGCTTCATCTCCCGCTTGAACCTGAAAATAGTTCGCAGGCAACCGATAAAGGAATGATAAAGACCTTTTTTAAATATAGTGAAATTATTTCCACATTCAATAATGATCTTGGATTTGTTCCCGTTGCCGTTGGTTTCAATAATCATAAGGGTTCTAAGGCAACATCCGATAAAAGAATTATGGATATTTTAATGAGATACATTAAAAATAAAGATCTTTTTTTTGTTGATAGCAGAACCACAGCAAAAAGTATCGGTTATGAAACTGCAAGAGCTTACGGTATTCCAACAATAAAAAGAGATGTTTTTCTTGATAACAAAGATGAGGAAGCATACATTATCAACCAATTTCACAATCTTTTCAAAATAGCTTATCTTAAAGGATACGCAATTGGTATATGTCATTTTAGAAAGGGTACTATCAAGGCTTTTGATAAGGTTTTTGACGAAATAAATGCTTTGAACATAAGAGTTGTTCCCGTAAGTTATATTATTGAAAATGAAAAAATGCTTTCTGCAAACGGCACTGCTCAACTACCCGATAAGTTAAAAGAACTGATGCATAATATTGAGGAGGATTAATGCTTATTGTCGGCATTGAATCTTCCTGTGATGAGACGGGAATAGCCATAGTCGAAAATGGCGAATCGGTCATTGCAAATTCAATTGAATATCAGGACGAGATACATAAGGAATATGGTGGTGTCGTTCCGGAGTTTGCCGCCCGACACCATGCGGAAAAAATAGGCATCCTCTTCAAAAAAGCAATCGCAAAAGCCGATATAAAGACATCCGATATCAATGCAATCGGTGTAGTGAACGGTCCGGGGCTTGTCGGTTCACTTCTTGTCGGCTTTATGTTTGCAAGAGGGCTCTCTTGCCAATTGAATATTCCCTTGATCCCCGTTAATCACATATTGGCACATTTATATGTTCCGAAGATGATATACCCGAATGAAATTTCATATCCACATTATGCTGTTTTAGTATCCGGTGGACACACCTTTATCATAAAGGCTAATTCAATATTGGGCTACGAGATACTTGCAAAAACGAGGGATGATGCAATAGGAGAGGGATTTGACAAGATCAGCCATTTTCTTGGACTTGGTTATCCCGGTGGTGCAGTTATTGATAAGATTGCCGCAAAGGGAAATGAAAACGGATTTAAATTTCCAGAAACACATTTTAAGAAAAAAACATTAGATTTTTCATTTAGCGGTTTAAAAGCCGCAGCAATTAGAATGATAAAAAAAGAAAAACCTACCGGAATAAGATTAAATGATTTTCTCGCATCGTTTCAACAGGCGGCTTTTGATATTGTTTTTAATTCATTAGAAAAGTTATTAGCGGAAAGATTTCTTCCACAGATCGTATTTGGCGGTGGTGTGGCTGCAAACAGTTATCTTAGAGACAGGGCAAAAACACTTGAAAAGAAATACAATGTTCGGGTCTTTTTTCCGCCAAAGGAATATTGTGGTGACAACGGTGCAATGGTAGGTGGTCTCGCTTATCATCTTTATAATGCCGACGTAAGATTTAAGGGTGAAGATGTTTTCTCGCGATCAGATTTTAGAAAATTATACTGATTTAATTATTGCACCGCTTTCAGGTTTTACCATCAAACCATTTAGACAACTCTTACGGGAATATGGATTTAAAGGACTCTATTATACGGAAATGCTCAATCCTTATGAGATAAAAAAGGGAAAGGTGGAGAAAATTGATATCCTCGACAAAGAATCTCCCGTAGGTGTCCAACTTTTCGGAGGTTATAAGAAGGGTCTCTATAAAGAAACGATGAACCGTTTAAAAGAATACGGCAGGTTTGATATAATTGATCTGAATATGGGTTGTCCGATAAGAAAAGTGGTGCACTCCGGTGGTGGTGTGCATCTTTTAAAAAATATTGATGAGGCAAAATATATCCTAAAAGAGATCCGATCCGAATGGGATGGTCCACTTTCAATAAAAACAAGGATCGGCTTTACTATGGATGATATTGACAATACAATAGTAAAATTGAAGGAACTTCTTGTTTTTGAGCCCGATTTTTTTTCTATCCATTTTCGAACGGTAGAAGAAAAATTTACGCCTCCTCCACATTGGGATCTTTATAAAAAATTTAAGGAAGAACTAAAGATATTTATCTACTTAAATGGTGGCGTTTACGATAAAAATACAATTAAATATATTAAAAGAACAATATCTCCCGATGGAATTATGCTTTCAAGGGGAATATTATATGATCCGTTTATCTTTTCGGAAGATAAAGGCGGATTAATGAAAAAGATCTCCTTTTCAAAGAAGTTCTTGCGGTATTTTGTCAATAGTTATGGAGAAAAAAGATTAAAGGAGACAAGAAAGTTTTTTGCCTATCTTTTTAAAGGAGAGATATATTCACGAGAATTTAAAAAAAAGGTTTATTCTGCACAAAATTATGATGAATACATAGCTGCATTTGAAATTTATGATTATGAATTGTAACCTTTTTATTAGTTCTTTCGTTATATTAATATGAGTGATGAAGAAGCAATAAAACTTATTAAAGCCAACAACACAAGTGGTTTTGATTTTCTTTATGATAAATATTCAAGATTAATGTATTCATATATGTATAGAATGATCGGGAACGGTTCTGAGGTAGAAGATCTTACATCTGAGGTTTTTTTTAAGATCTATAAAAATATAAAAAAATATAGGGAAAGTGGAAAGTTTAAGTCTTTTATCTATCGAATTGCTCACAATACCGCTATTGATTATTTGCGAAGAAAAAAAGAAGTAATTTCTTATGATGATACGATTGAAATTCCGGTAGAGAATGAAGTGCTTTTTAGTAACGAAGAAAAAAATACTTTAATGATAGGACTTAATAATTTGAAGCAAAGCGATAGAGAGATCTTGATAATGTTCTATTATGATCAGTTACAGATAAAAGAGATATCAAGCATAATAAAGAAGAGTGTTTCCGCAGTAAAAGTTGCTCTGTCAAGAGCACGGGAGCGTTTAAAAAAGGAGGTAGTCTATGAAAAATAAGATCGAATGGAATGATAATATTAGTAAAAGGATCTATTTAAAAAGCGTTGAAAAAATATTAAGATACAATGATAAAAAGGTTAAAAATTTCAAATTGATATCTACCGCAGCAGTTGGATTTGCCGTTATAATAATGGTAATCTCGTTATTTTTCTCACCCATCAATATTACAAAAAAAACAACAGTAATAGAAGCAAAAAATACGACTGCTATCTCAGAGTTTGAAGAGAATTTCACCGCTTACTATAAAGAATTTTTCACCTTTTCGGAAGAATGAGATTAAAATGCTAATTTGATTTTTTATTATTTATTTGTTATATTGTAACATGAATTTAAAGGAATTAGAAAGAAAATTAAAATTAGTAAGGGACCAAGGTTATGTAAAATCACAAAGAGGAGGTCCTACCGGTATTGGATATACATTTGAAACATTATTAGGGATTAAAGAAAATAATTTACCGATTCCAGATATTGGTGGTAGAGTTGAGATAAAAACAATTAGAAAAGATTCTCAATCTTTAATTACTTTATTTACATTTAATAAT
This sequence comes from bacterium, assembly GCA_030622125.1. GTDB lineage: Bacteria > AUK180 > AUK180 > AUK180 > AUK180 > JAUXGM01. Next base: position 11,481 of record JAUXGM010000053.1, read on the forward strand.
GGTGTTTGGAATTATAAACAAAAAGAGATAATATTAAAATATGGTTATATTGATAAATTCGATAGACATGCATTAAAAAATACTATCTTTTATGAAAAATCAAATCCTCAAAAAATTGCATTAGATATAGATGAAGACAAAAATATTATTAATTTAATAAACTCATCAGGTAAAACACTTGCATCTTGGGATGTTTATGTTATTGTCGGTAAATTTATGACTAAATTAAGTAGATTGTTACTTGTTTTGGCAGAAAGGCAAAAAGTTGGTAGAAAAGAGGAACTTTTTTTATATAATGAAGCTTATATGTTAACCAATCCTAATCCAAGAAATTTTATTGAGGCTTTTAAAAAAGCAATAATTGGAATTGATATTAGAATGCATTTGAAAACAAATGGAGCTGTTAGAAATAGGGGTACTGCTTTTAGAATAAGAGAAAGAGATTTGATAGTTCTTTATGATAAAAAAATGAAAATTCTATAAAATATGAGATTAAAATCTAAAACACCTAAAAAATATAGAGATGAAAGTTGGGATTATCGTAAAGCAGATACCAAACCATACACACATTGTTTTCATTCATATCCAGCCATGATGATACCTCAAATTGCCGGAAGAATTTTAGACGAATATGCTCAACATTTTAATATTTTATTTGATCCGTACTGCGGAACGGCTACTTCATTAGTTGAAGCTAATATTAGAGGAATAAATGCCATTGGTACAGATATTAACCCATTAGCACGATTAATTGCAAAGGTTAAAACTACAATTATTCCTTTAAATCTTTTAGATAATTATATAGAAGAATTTAATAATTTTATTTTATCGATTAAGTTAGGAAAAGAAGTGAATACAGAAATACCTAAATTTAAAAATATTGATTATTGGTTTAAAAAAGAGACTATTATAATATTATCTACAATTAGATATTTTATTGAAATGATAAAAGATAAAGATATTTTAAATTTTTTTAAGGTTGCTTTTAGCGAAACAGTGCGGGATGTATCTTTAACAAGAAATGGAGAATTTAAATTATATAGAATGCCATCAAAGCAAATTGAAAAGTTTAATCCGGATGTATATTCAATGATGTTTAAAAAATTATTAAGAAATAGAAGCGGTATGGAAAAATACATTTATATTAAAAAAAATAATTCAGCATCGTATATATATGATTTTAATTCTGTTTATGAAATTCCTAAAGAAATTATCTCTGATGAAAGTATAGATATAATATTAACTTCTCCCCCCTATGGTGATTCCAAAACCACTGTTGCTTATGGGCAATTTTCAAGATTATCAAATCAATGGTTATGTTTTGAAAAAAATAATGAAGTTGATAAAAAGGCAATGGGCGGATTTAGAGAGAGGGAATACAAAAAATTTAATATAGAAATTCTTGATGAAACAATAGAAAAAATTGGTGAAAAAGATAATAAAAGAGTACTGGATGTTATTTCTTTTTATAATGACTATGAGAAATCTATTAATAATGTTTCAAAGGTTATTAGAAAAAATGGGATTGTTGCTTATGTGGTTGGTAATAGAAAGGTGAAGGGAATTGAAATACCGAATGACAAAATAACTGTTGAATTATTCAAAAAAAATGGATTTAATTATGTTAATACTATAATAAGGGAAATACCAAATAAAAGGATGCCTAAAAAGAATAGTCCAACAAATGAAGCAGGCAAGACCGATAATACAATGAATTGTGAATATATTGCAATTATGAAAAAAAGATAATAAAAATTAAATTTTTTAAATGGTTGTATCTAAACATTTAAAAAAAGACGGTCCGTCATTCTGAGGAAGCCCCGTTTGAGTGTGGGGTAAACTCAAAACTCAAAACTTTATTTCGGTGATTCTATCCTCTTGCCTTTATTTTTCCCTTATTAGAAACCTA
>JAUXGM010000137.1 GCA_030622125.1 bacterium
CTACTTTTACCTTTGAAATTTGCTTTTTCGGATTGATTGGATGATCGAATAGACCTACTACGATATATTTCTACCCAACTTCCATCATTGATCTTTTTGATTAAAACCAGCTGGAAAGCCCTAATAGTAGTTTGTATCGTCAGATCAACATCCATTGTGCCGTCTCCGTTGCATACCGCACTACCGCTTAAAGTGCTGACATGAATCAAATCCATACAAACATTAGAAGTAGTATTGTTTTCAACAACCTCTTCGCTACTATACCCTTCCTGTCCATTATAATCGCTATAATCCCATGGAAGAACACCACCATTAGCACTAATAACCAACATAAAACTCAACACTGCAAGCAAAACAAATGCCTTTTTCATAATTACCTCCTATGATAATTTGTTTTTTAAAAGAGCACTATTTATAATGCTTCAAGCGTGCCAAAGATAAAAACCAATGTAATTCCCGATATATTGTGTAATATCAAAATTACAAGAGAGGGTATTTAAATTAACATGTTACTTTTATGAAACAAAAACTTGACAATTTTTAAAAAAGTGTTAATATAAAGTTAAGATGAATAACAAAAAAAAATTATCCTTTACCGTACTATTTTTATTATTTTATCAGATTATGTGTTGTCAAAATAAAACAGTACGGGTAGGCATATATCAAAATCCACCAAAGATATATTGGGATAAAAATGGAAAACCTAAGAGACTTTGGGTTGATATTATAAAAATAATTACTGCCAATAAGCCTTTAGGAGTAATTTATGGATAAAAAACGAAAACTGTTGTTTATCGGTGTAATAATATGCCTTTTTGCCTGGGTAATTTCCGGCATTTATTCTTATTATTCTTTTTATGATGGTCAATATGAGGATATTATAATCGCGGATAGCATACTTAAAATGATTTACTTGAGAATATTATTTACAATTATTGTTTATGTATTTGGAGTGATTCTTTCTAATGAATATGGAAAGCGGAAACAATCAGAAACGGAACTTGAAACAGAAAAAATTTTTTTACAAACGATTTTTGATAATTCTTCAATAGGAATTTGTGTCGTTGATAAAAAAGGAAGCTTTATAAAAACAAATAACTTTTTTTGTGATCTGACGGAATATTCAGAAGATGAAATGAAGCAAATAAATCTTTTTGATATTATCTATAAAGAGGATGTGAAAGAAACGAAAGATGCCTTTACAAAAGTAATAACTGAAGCAGAAAAAAATATTTCAATTGAAGAAAGAAGTATAACAAAATATGGAAAAATAATTTATATCTCTGAAAAATTTTCCTTGATTAAAATTGATAAAAAAAATAAATTAATTTTAGTTGTATTTGAAGATATTACAAATAGAAAAAAAATGGAGATAAAACTTGAAGAGAGTGAATACAAGTATAGATCAATTGTAGAAAACATAGATAATGCAGTAATAATTATTCAACACTATAAATTGATCTATTGGAACAAGATTTTTTTATCTCTTACGAAATATACTAAGAATGAAATAAAAAAAATGAAGATATATGACTTTATATATAAAGAGGATATTAATCGTTTTAAAAAATATTTAGAATTATTGGAAAAGGATAAAGCACCTCCGAATATCTTTAATCTCAAATTAAAGACCAAAAGCAATAAATTGAGAAATATAGAAATACATACTACAGAAATTATATCCAATGATATGAGACAGTTTATTCTGGTCTTGTGGGATAGAACCGAACTAATAAAAAAAGAAAAGATACGTTTGGAACATTATAAATTAAAAGATATAGCTACATTGGTCGCCGGGATTGCTCATGATTTTAATAATTTTTTAACAAGTATCGCCCTTAATATTCATCTTGCAATTGATGAACTTGAAAAAAATCCGAAAGGAAGTATCGCTCATCTGAAAAAAGCGTACAAGGTTACGGGCAATGCCGGTAAATTAACGCAACACCTTCTTACTTTTGCAAAAGGAGGCGAACCTATCTTGAAAAGTTTGGATACTGTTGATCTTTTTAAAACCAATGTCAAATTTTTCCTTGCAGGTTCAAAAATTAAGGTAAAATTTCACTTTTCAAAGGATACCGGTAATGTTTTTGGAGATGGAGCACAGTTAGAACAAGTAATTCAAAATCTTGCTGTAGATAGTAAAGAAGCTATCGGAAAAACTAAAAATGGAACTATTACAATAACAGTCGGTAATGAAAACTTACCCGAAGCTAATATCTATTTTTTAAAAGAAGGTAATTATGTTAAAATTATATATAAGGATACCGGACCCGGAATAAAAAAAGAAAATTTATCTAAGGTTTTTTCACCTTATTTTACTACAAAAAAAACAGGCACCGGTCTTGGACTCTCCATTGTTTACTCTATCATTCAAAAACATAATGGTTATATTGGCATTGAGTCCGAATATGGTAAGGGTGTAATGTTCACAATATATCTTCCGGCTACCGTAAAAATATCTAAACCTAAAAGAAAAACGACTGCTATTTCTGCAAAAGATCTGACGGGAACTTCCATTCTTTTGATGGACGATGAAAAATTTATTAGAGATTCGGGAAAACTAATATTGGAAAATTTCGGCTTCAATGTTAAAACGGTAAAAAAAGGAGAGGAAGCCATTGAAAAATATAAAAACGCATTGGATAAAGGTAAACCTTTTAAATTAGTTATACTTGATATGACTATTATTGATGGGATGGGAGGGAAGGAAACCTTTCATAAATTACGGGAAATCGATTCAGAGGTCAAGATCATCTTAATGAGCGGCTATTCTAAGGAGCAACTTCCTGAAAATCTAAAAGATAATGGGTATTATGAGTTTGTAAAAAAACCTTTTGATGTAAATGAATTTATTCAAAAGGTTAAAACTGTCTTGCAGTAGCAATGACAACGAAAAGAAGGAAATACGAAAATAAGGAAATAAGTAAAACAATATTAATCTCCGAAAAGCCATAAAAGAGGGACATACCTCAACTTTGGATATTTTAAAGTTGAGATGTGTCCCGGATTCTTCCTTAGATAACGATAGACCACCCGAGAACAGTATTGCCAAGAGAATAGGTTCAAATTCAAAATTCTTTCTTATTTTTCCCCACCATTAAAACAATTTCTGCATCTCGCTTCGTAAAGTTTATTTGCACCAACCAGTATCTGCTGATCATTTTCAACTATTCTCTGTGTTTTTGTTGCAGGATTTCCACATTTCATACATATTGCTTGTGTTTTCATAACATCATCTGCAATGGCAAGAAGCTGCGGCATTGGACCAAATGGCTTACCAAGATAATCCTGATCAAGTCCCGCTATAATTATTCTTATGTTTTTATCGGCAAGTTCCTGAACAATATCAATTATTCCATCATCAAAAAATTGTGCCTCATCAATACCGATGACCTCCGTATTATCTTCAAGATGATTCATAATTTGTGAAGAATCTTTTATATTGATAGCCTTTATTTTCTGAGCAGAGTGAGAAACAACATACGCTTCATCATATCTATTATCAATCTCAGGTTTAAAGATCAACACCTTTTTTTTTGCGATTTGTGCGCGCCTTAACCGTCTTATCAATTCTTCCGATTTACCCGAGAACATACATCCGGCAATGGCTTCGATCCAACCCAAACCGTTTGGTATAAAATTCATTATTTTTCCTCCTTTATATTATATTCCTTTATTTTTTTAATCAGCGTAGCTCTTGAAATTCCCAAAATTTCCGCTACCTTTGTATGATTATTATTGTATCTTTTTAAATTCTCAACCATTGCAATTCTTTCTACCTCTGCCAATGACAATCCGCTTAATTCATTTAAACCTATTTTTTCTCTTGAACTCTTTTTTCTTGACTCATTATTTTTCGGAAGATCATCCACTTCTATTGTATTCTTATTATTAAAAACTACAATATGTTCGACCGTATTCTTTAATTCTCTGACATTTCCCTGCCAACTATATTGTTTCAAAAGATCAACCGCATCCTTTGAAAACTGCATAAGCGGTTTTTTGTAATCCCGACAGAACTTGATCATATAGTAATTCAAAAGCGGATAGATATCAATAGGTCTTTGACGCAAAGGTGGAATATCTATGTTAACAACCTTTATTCGGTAATAGAAATCTTCCCTGAATTCACCTCTGGAAATTGCCTTTTCCAGATCCTTGTTGGTTGCAAAGATCAAACGTGTGTCAATCTTTTTTACCGTGATACCACCGATTGTCATTATCTCCTTTGTTTCAAGAAATCTTAAAAGTTTTACCTGTGTAAAAAGTGATAGATCGCCTATCTCATCTAAGAATAATGTTCCACCCTCGGCAAGTTGAAATTTACCTTTTTTAGATGCTGCTGCACCCGTAAATGCTCCTTTTTCATAACCGAAAAGTTCTGATTCCAATAATGTATCTGGTAGAGCCGAACAATTAATAGGAATAAACGGACCATCCCTTCTCAATGAATTGTAATGAATAGATTTGGCAACCAGTTCCTTCCCGACACCTGATTCCCCTGTTATTAAAACATTAGCATCCGTTGGTGCGATCTGTTTTACCTTTTCAAATATTGTTTCCATCTCAGATGAAACCGAAATAATATTTTCAAAACTATGCCTATCTATTAAATTTTCTTTTAATCGCTTAACCTCTTTTTCAAGCCCTAATTTTTCATAAGCCTTTTCAATAAAAATCTCAAGTTCGTCAAGCTTAAACGGTTTCATCAGATATTGAAAAGCACCGCTTTTGATCGCTTCAATTGCAACATCTATTGAAGAAATGCCGGTAATTACAATGATCTCAATATTCTTTTTAGCACTTTTAACTATTTTAATAAGTTCAATTCCGCTCTTATCCCGTAAGTTCAGATCTGTAATAATTATCTCAAAGTTATGCTTTTTAAGAAGATTCAGGGCACCGGAAACACTATCGGTTGATTTTACAAACTCCCCTTTCATTGAAAAATAATCAAAAATGGTCTCCCTGAGTGTTGAATTATCTTCTACTATCAATAATCTTTTCATAACTTTCCAGATCTATCGGGAATGTAATAATAAATTCTGTTTGTTGATCCGAAGAATTGACCTTGATCTCACCCTTAATATCATCTATGAATCGCTTTGAAATTGCAAGTCCGAAACCGCTGCCGCTGCTCTTTGTCGTTATCATCGGTTTAAATATCTTTTTCCGGATCTCTTTCGAGATCTCAGCTCCGAAATTAATTATTTTCACCATAATAAATTCACCGACTTTTTTTGTAGAAAAAATAATATCACCATTATTATAACTTGCTTCAATAGAATTTTTTAAAATATTTTCCAATACCGTCGCAACTTTTAATTTGTCCTGATCTATTTTGCCGATCATGAGATCATACTCCGTTTTTATATGGAGAGATCTTTTGGCTATGAAACCCTGAAAATCTTCGATGATATCATTAATTAGACAGTGGAAATCAAATTTTTCCATTACATTTTCTTCTCTAAAATAGAATCCTGTATCGCGAACTTCTCTATACAATTTTTCGGATTGTTGACAAAGTTTATCAACCATTTTTGTCATCTTTTCCCTGGGAATATTTTTTCTTTCAACTACTTTTTTTAATATTTGAGCATTTAAAAGGATTGTTTGCGTACTATTTTTTATCTTATGAATAAAATACTCAAATATCTCTCTGTTTTCCATTTTCAAAAATACTTCAATTTTTTAGCCTGTTATCCGAAATATTTCTCTTTCTTTAATAGTATATCCCATTTTTTATCAACATTTCCTTGAATGAATTCAATCTCATCCTCTTTGAGATGTCTAAATCTTCCCTGCATTTTAAGGTATTCTCCAACAGGTTTTCTACTTTTGGGTTTTATATTGATCTTATATTTCCCGTTCTCTACTTCATAAAGTGGAAATACATTTGTCTGCATTGCAAGTCGAG
>JAUXGM010000170.1 GCA_030622125.1 bacterium
ATACAAAGGTGTCGGGACACACCTTCGGAGTTTATCCCGTATTTGATGCAGGAAGGTATATCCCTATTGTGTGACTTCGTCACTATGTATCCCAAGAATGCGTCCCGATACGACCAAGAGAATTCATTAACAAAATATATCCTATTTTAATTTGATTTTTTTTAAAAAAAGAATTAAAATACATATTATAAGGAGTTAATCATGCGTAACAGATTATATTTGATTAGTTTATTACTTTTTATTGGGTGCGCAAATCCGTATGTAAAACAGTATTTAGTTCCGGATAAACAAAATAATTATCAAGTTTATTTTAAAAATGGATTGCAGATAACTAAAATTATTAATGATGATTCTGTAATACTACTATACACAAATATTACACTCAGTGTTGTCAATGCGTGTTATTATTATACTTATTATCTAAATATTGCATGTCAAAATATTTCTAATAAAAATTTTGATATAATTCCAGATGATTTTCATTTATATTCTTTTAATAATAAAAAAAATGATTGGAAGGAAATAGAATATATTAATCCTTCAAAATATATAAAAACACAATATAATAATGCTGTATTTGCATTATTTTTAGCCAGCATCGGGGATACTTTTGATTATAATACAAAAAATAGCCCTTATTTAAAAAGGTATGATCAACAAAAAAGAGCTGGTGATAAGAATAATATTTATCAACGTTATGAGAAATTAAATGATGTTTTACTAAGAAGAACAACGCTTTTTCCAAATGAAATCAAAGAGGGTATAGTATTATTTAAAAATAAAAAGGCTACCAGTAAGGAATTAAATGCTATACTTCCGATTAAATTAGAATTCATTTTATCAGGGAAAAAATATTCAATACTTTTTAAATCAGTAAATACTTATTAACTATTTCAGGTAATTACGGATTATCATTTTTAATCTTTTCCACAATATTCAAGATAACATCCCTACGGTAATTTTTACTGCCGCGAATGTCATCGATAGGGGAGATCGCTTTTAATACTTCTTTTTCAACCTTTTTTTTATTTGCATTCTTTTTAATCTCAGTAGTTGAGATCGTTGGTGAAACACCGCCGAAAGAAAATCTTATTGTATCTTCCTTGATTATCCATGCAACCGAAACAACTCCGATAGCAAGGGCATTTCTTTTGCCGACCTTGTAAAATCCCGAGATCTTTTTTGTCCATCTTCCTTTTGGTATGATAATAGAGTGAATTATCTCATCATCTTTTAATATTGTTTTTCCAGGACCTTTAAAAAAATTCTTTATATCAACAATTCTTTCTCCATTTTTTGACATTAGTTTTATCTTTGCATCCATAATATAAAGAGGTGGTATCGTATCACCCGATGGAGAAGCATTACCAATATTTCCGCCGATAGTTCCTAAATTTCTTATCTGTGGAGATCCAAGGGAATAGACAGCTTGAAAAAGCGGATAGTAATTTTTTTTGATTGATGAATTTTCTTCAATCTCGCTATGTGTAGTAAGTGAACCTATTATTAGATCGTTTTTCTTGCTGTGGATACCTTTTAATTCATCAACTTTTCTTATGGATATGATTACCTCCGGATCCATCATTTTATTTTTCATTCTCACGACAAGATCGGTTCCGCCTGCAAGTATCTTTGCTTTTTTCCCGTATTCATTTTTTGCAGTCAAAAGATCGTTCAAATTATTGACATTTATAAATATATTATTCATCTTTAATTTCCTTTCCCATTTTTTTTGCTGCAATCAGCATCCCATCTAATATCTTTTTGTACCCTGTACATCTGCAAAGATTACCCGACAATGCTCTTTTCAATTCGGAGATTGTAAATTTATCCTTCTTTTTAAAAAAGTCGGTTCCGCTTACAACAAAGCCCGGTGTGCAAAAACCACATTGAACGCCTCCCGCTTCTATAAGTCCGTTTTGTATAGGATTTAATCCCTCGTTTGGAGTTAATCCCTCTACTGTAACAACCTCGCTTCCATCAATAGTAGCAGCAATAACAATGCAGGAGGGAACAGGTCTGCCATCTAATATCACCGTGCAGGCACCGCATTCTCCTTTTCCACACCCCTCCTTGGTTCCCATAAGATGCAGTTTTTCTCTTAATACCTGTAATAATGTTTCCTTAGAAGAAACATCAATCGTTTTCCATTCTCCATTTACCTTTAATCTAATTTCCATTTTTTACATCCTTTAAATCACTACCATCTTTATTATAATAAATTTTTTCAATTTGAGCAACTATGCTAAGGGCGATCTCATTCGGTTCATTGCCATTGATATTAAGTCCGGCAGGTGCAAATATTGTATCGGGAACTGTGATCTCCATTTTTTCTATGTTGGTTTTTAATTCTTTAAAACTTCTTTTACTGCATACCATACCAAGATATAACGGCTTGCACTTATTCTGAAGCAATGAGAGAAGAACCTTACCATCCTCGGAATGATTATGGGTGGCAATAACGAGGTAAGAATTATTATCAAACTCTTTGAATACGGTATCATAACTATCTATCTTCTTATAATTTCCAAAGGAAAGTCCCTCCCGTATATCATAGATATTTACTGAATAGCCGAGCATTTCCATGTATTTATTAAGCGCTATGTTTATATGTCCTGCTCCTATCAGGAGAACTTTTGCCTTTAATTGTGTATTTATTAAAAGTATTTCAACCTTTCCGCCGCAAAATGTATCGGAGTGTTCAGTTCCACTGAGATCAACAGAGAATTTTTCAGTTTTTATACCCTCTTTTAGCATCTTTCGTGCTCTTTCTATTGCCGACTTTTCGGATATTCCGCCTCCGATACTTCCATATAGTTTTTGTGAGGTTATAAACATCATCCTACCCATCTTTGCCGGGGTGGACCCTTTTGTATCTGTAATAACAGCAATAATTCCACTCTCACCGGTTTCAAGATTTTTTACTGTTTTCTTCAAAAGATCTATTGTATTCATTTATATAACTCCTTAATTGTTCTTTTGTGTTTACCCCGATCTTTGTAAATTTATCATTTACTTCATAAGTTATTGTTTGGTCATTGTGAACAAGTGATTTTGCTCCATTCGGCAGATCGGAAAGTAATTTGGGAAATGTATTTTTAGGAAAATAAGTTGGATGTCCGATTGATCCGTTATAGGTAGGTGAAATAACACGATCACTATATTTATTGACAAGGTCAACCATTTTTTTTACCGTTTCCATTTGGATCAACGGCATATCCCCGGGCCAAACAATAAAACCGTCATAATCGAGTACTTCTTTTAATCCAAGTTGAATAGAGGATAGCTGCCCGTTTTCCGGATTATCGTTTTTTATTGCAAGAATATCCTTGTCAATATGATTTAATATTTCATCATAATAGTAAATAACGATTGGCTTTAGACCGATTTTTTTTAATTTTTCAAGTATGATCTCAATAAATGTTCTGCCGTTTATTCTCTGAAGTATCTTGTTTCCTCCAAACCTTTCCGATTTTCCTGCTGCAAGTATAATAGCTGAGATCTTCTTTTTCATTATGTCTATTTTATTATATTTTTATGATTTTTGCAAGAAATTTTATGCAAAAAAGATAAGTGCAAGAGAATTAGGCAATAAGGCAATAAGTGAAACAGTATTAATCTCCGTAACCCATAAAAGAGGGACATTACCTCAACTTTCTGATTTTTAAAGTTGAGGTGTGTCCCGGATTCTTCATTAGATAACGATAAATTACCCGAGAACAATATAGACAAAGGAAATAGAATTTAAGGTTAAAAGAAAATACACCGAAAACAGGCGGGACGTACCTTCCCGTATCTAATACGGGATAAACTCCGAAGGTGCGTCCCAAGAAAGTTGAGATGTGTCCCGGATTCTTCATTAAATAACGATAAACTACCCGAGAACGATATAGCCAAAGGAAATAGAGTCAAAAGTCAAAGGTCAAAAGTTCAAAGGTTCAAGGAGTAATCGTACTAAGTACTAAGTTTTTCGTACTGAGTTTAAGAAATTCCATTTCTATTTACTCAACACGGAATACGGTATACTGGGTACTGATTTCTAACTCTCAATTCTCAATTCTCAACTCTCAACTGTTTTCGGTATGTCCCTCTTTTGTTAGTAACGGAATTTAATATTGTTTTTCTTTACTCATTAATCCATCAAC
>JAUXGM010000109.1 GCA_030622125.1 bacterium
CTCAACTTTCTTGGGACGCACCTGAACATCCGAGGTACGTCCCGCCTGTTTTCGGAGTTTGTATTTGTTTTTTTTTCATTGTCAATTGTTCATTGTCAATTGTCAATTGTTTTCGGTATGTCCCTCTTTTATGGCTTTTCGGAGATTGATATTGTTTTTCCTCTCAACGGGTAGACATACAAGTCTACCCCTACGGCTTTGTATTACATTTGACTCTCAACTCTCAACTCTCAACTATTCACTGTCTTTCTATCCCCCGAATATGAATTTAATAGCGATAAGATAAATAATTATGCTTATTAATGCCAAAGTAATACGGATTCCTTTCCGGCTTTTTCCCTGAATAATAAAAAGGATACTTGAAAATGCCAATGTAGCAAGAACTATTCTATTTCCTGGAGAAAGAATATTTATAAGTGGTGTTTTAAATGTGAAAATATCGCCAAGAACAAAGATTATTACATTGAATAGATTACTTCCGAGTATATTTCCATAAGCAAGATTAACGGCATTGTATCTGAAAATGGCATGAATGGTAACGGCAACCTCAGGTAAGGAAGTAGAGATCGCTAAAAATATTGCGCCCACAAATGAGGAACCAAGCGTAACACCTTTAAAGTCATATTTTGCAATGAAATCCGCTGTTTTCCCGAGAATAAGCCCAAAGCCTATTATCAAAAGCGAATAAAACACAAAAAGAAAAATAACATTCTTTTTTGTTAAGTTTTTTTGTTTTTGCGGAATTTCGAACTCATCAGGTTCATCTACCTCGAGTTTTCCATAGAGCTTAAATATCCTTGGAAGTAAGAATAAAAAAATGATCGACGGAATAGAGAGAAATAATACGGATCGTATTGCCGGGAAGAAATACATTCCAAAGAGAAGAACAGGAACTATTATATAAAGGATTATTGTTTCATTATGTTCCTTTGCAGGGCTTACCATATTTTTTTTCGTAAGAAGAACCGAGAGTAATATTCCCCACAACACAGTAATATTAAACAGATCGCTTCCAAATACATCTGCGATCATGAGATTCGGATTCTTTGCAATAAAAACAGCGGAAAAACCCGAGGAGAGTTCCGGCAAACTTGTTATCATGGAGATCAATACCGTTCCGATGAATGCCTCACCGAGTCCGGTTAATTTAGACAGTATCTTTGAATAAAATGTTAATTTCCCTCCGATGACGAATATCCCAAGAAACGAAATAAGAAAAAGAGCAATGTTAATAATTAATTTGCCGGGCACGTTTTTTTACTCCTAAGATTATAATTATGTTTAATAAAAGATTTAAAAATATCGGAATGACCGCTACAAATACATTCACCGAATAAAAGACAGAAAAAAATAAAAGTTTAAATAATAATGCGCCAAAAATTACAATAAATAAAATTAGAGACATATAATACATATTAACCCCGGATATCGAGACAAAAAAATTAAAAAGTAAGTAAACCACAATAAGATATACCGGCAAAAATAATATATCGGAAGCGTAAATGCTATTCAAAAATAGAATAATAAAAAAAGTTACAACTATCGTTCTGTTATCTCTACTGTTGGACCTTATCAGAAAAACCAAAAGAGGTATGAAATCCGCAATTAGAAACAAATTTCCACCTGAATTTATTATTAGGGAATCAAGAATGAGTAGGATTACAAATATAACCATTATTTTAATTTCCTGTATATATTGAGCTCTTTCAATTGCCTAATATTTGGAATAGTCCTTATTTCATAGATATATTTATTAACCTCTTTTTTTATTTCTCTGCCGACAAATCCAATAATAAAATCCTTCCCAAAATTATCCGATATACCATGAGAATAGATTGGTGTATCCATTAAAAGATATTTCTTTATTTTTAAATTTTGTGGGCAGAGAAATGATATTGTAAATAGATTGTTTTCCTTTCGGCAAAGTCCCGGAAGCGTTATGTTATTTGCCTTTTCACCGATAGTTATTGAGCCATCTACAAGGGATTTTTCATTAAAGATCATTTCAATAACAGATGTAGAAAAATTTACTCGTCTTACTCTACCGATAAGGTATCCGTTGTAGGCGACAAAATCATTCTCTTTGATCTTATCACGCTTGCCGGCGTTTACCGTAATATAACTATTATTAAATAGATCATATATGGAAATTATGTTAAATGTGCCGAGATATATGGAATCGGTCCTATCTTTATAGTTAAGGATCTTCTTTAATCGAGTATATTTTATCAGACTGTTTTTCAAGGCACAATTTTTTATAACAAGTTTACTATTTAGTTCTCTTAATAGTTTATTTTCATTTATTAAGAGTTTTTTTTCTTTCTTTTTAAGGAATATCCCCTTAATATTTTCGGATGTCCTATAAGAAAAGGAAACAATGGGAGAGCTAATTGTGTGGAAAAGAAAAGAGATACTACTTTTTGTATAGAAAAAAAAGTAGAACATTAAAACAATAGTAAGGATAGAGTATTTAAACCAGTTCTCGCCTAATTTCATTTATCGAGTGAATCAAGAACAATTCCAGTCCCTTTAACAACACAGGTAAGCGGATCCTTGGCAACCCTTACTTTTAATCCTGTTTCTTCTTCAATTCTTTTATCCAAATCTCTTAGCAAAGCACCGCCACCTGCTATTACAATTCCATCCTCTGCAATATCGGAAGAAAGTTCAGGCGGTGTTTTTTCAAGTGTCTGTTTTATAATATTTATTATACTTGTTATCGGAGGTTGTAATGCCTGTCTGATTTTTTCGGATTTTATGGTTACATTTCTCGGAAGTCCCGAAACGATCTCTCTTCCGCTTATATCCATTTCCATTTCTTCTTCTTGCGGAAAAGCGGAGCCGATATTTATTTTAATGTTTTCAGCGGTTCTGTCCCCAATCAAAAGGTTGTGTTCGTTCCTTATATACTCAATGAGATGTTGATCCATCTTATCCCCGGCATATCTTATGGAATTTGCTAAAACGATCCCTCCGAGAGAAAGGATCGCTACCTCCGTGGTGCCTCCGCCGATATCAACGATCATACAACCTCTCGGCTCATTAATAGCAAGTCCCGCTCCAATCGCTGCTGCTCTGGGTTCGTCAATAAGATAGACCTTTCTTGCTCCTGCGGCAATCGTAGCATCTTCAACTGCTTTTTTTTCTACCTTCGTTATCCCATAAGGAATTGATATAACGATTCTCGGTGCAACGAAACTATGTTTATTATGAACCCTTCTAATAAAATATTTTATCATCTCTTCCGTTTCTTCAAAATAGGCGATAACCCCGTCTTTTAACGGTCTTATTGCATTGATCTCACCCGGTGTTTTCCCCAGCATCATTTTTGCTGCTGCACCAAATGCAAACGGTGTACCATCGGCTCTATTTGCTACGACCGATGGCTCGGAACAAACGATCCCTTTTCCCTTCACATAGATCAATATATTTGCCGTTCCAAGGTCTATGCCGATATCAGTTGAAAAAAGCCCCTTAAAAAAATTTAAAAACATACTATTCTCCTTTTGTTATTTTTTCTTTAAATTGTATCGCATCTTGATAATTCGAATCCATCTTTAATGTATAATTAATAGATTGAATTGCCCTTTTTTTCATTCCAAGATTATAATAGGTCTTTGAAAGCCAATAATTTACTTTTGTAGAATTCCAATACTTCTTTGCTTTCTTGTAAAATCTTAACGCCTCTGAATATTGATGTTCTCGGTAGTATATATAACCGTAGTAATAAAAACATACTCCCTTATCTTTCCCTTGAAGATCTTGATAACTACTGCCGAGTAACGGCTTGGCAATCTCAAAAAGTTCGGAATCCTTTGCCAATTTACCAAGTATAAATCTCGAATAACTATTATTTTTATCATATTTTATTATGCAATCATAAGTATTTCGGTCGATTTCTTTTAATAAATTCAAAAAATGATCGTTTTTGATCTCATTGTATGTAGTAATAACAATGCCTTTTTTTATATAGATATTTCTTATCCGACTTAATTTTTTCGATAGCGCCGGGTTTTTCACAGCGATTATTTTTATCTGAACCTCAATTTTTTTTATAGTAAAAATTAAAGCGTCAACATAATAATTCAAAAATTTTCCCTTATTGCATTCCTTTTTCAACCCTTTTTCAATGTATGTAATAGCATCCGTCTGTTTCATTTCCATAAGAGAGAAAATGAGTTTTTTTAGGTATTCGCAATTGATCTCCCGCTCAGGCATCAAGGCAAACGCTTGTTTATAATATCTGATAGCTCGTGAATACTTCTCCGTTATATAATAATAATCAGCTACCTTTAATGCTTTTTCATAATTAGTCGGGTCATTTGCAATTGATTTTAAAAGCTTCATTTCAGATGGAGAACCAATAAAACGAAAGTATACGATGAATAAAAAAATTATGAGAGCAATATAGACTACTCCCAACTTCCACGGAAACTTAAGGCGACTCTTTCTTTTTTCAATCTTCATATCTATAAAAAATAGTTGAATATTTATCTAAATTAGATTATAATATATTTTCAATGTTATTTCAAATTATTTATATGGAGGTTTTGGTTTATGGTAATGCGATATTTTAGAAGGCACTTTGTTGGGATCATCTGGGCTGTTATAATCGTCTTTATAGCCGGATTTGTAGTATTAAGTTCTTTTTCCTATGTTCAGACAAAAAAGAATACGGTATTTAAAATAGGTAAAAAAACATATCCTATTACGGAATATTATAATAGAGTTGAGCAATTAAGAAATTATTTTTATAAAAATAATAAGGAATATGAAGAGGATAAATTAAAAAGGGATGCACTTGATAGTTTTGTTTCCGAAGCAACTTTTATTAGATATGCCAAAGATCTTGGTGTTAAAGTAGGTAAGAAAGATATTCAAAATTTTATCAGATCTCAAAAATATTTTTTAGACGAGAATGAAAATTTTTCCTACGATAGATATATTGCTCTTTTAAAAGAAAATAATTTTACACCGGCATTATATGAAGCACAAATCAGATTAAAACTCTTAACGGATCAACTAAATGTTCTTATTCAAAATACAAATATTGTTCCGCCGCTTTACCTGAACGATATCGGTAGGTTGCCGAATCTTGGATATACATGCCTATGGACGGCTGCCGAAGTTTCCCTATTCAATGACAAAGTTAAAATTACAGATCAAGATATTAATAGTTATTATTCATCACATTTAAGCGACTATTTTGTTGAACCGTTGGTAAAAATTGCATACAAAGAGCTTGATGTAATGGTAACGGAGGAAGAGGAAAAGACAATAGTTAATCAATTAAACGAAATAAAAAAACAGTTGAAAGCAGGTAAGATAAAATTTGAAGATGCCGCAAAAGCATATTCCGAAGGTCCGACGGGAGCAAAGGGAGGAGAACTCGGCTGGTTTGATTCTACAACAATGGTTAAAGACTTTACAAAAATTGTATTCGCTTTAAAAAAGGGTGAGATATCAGAGCCGTTTAAAACACAATTCGGGTATCATATTGTAGAAAAAGAGGATAGTAAAATTGAAGATGGAAAAGAAAAAGTTAGAGCAAGACATATTCTAATGAAAATCAAGGCATCGGATGAAACAAAAAATAATATTTACAATAAAGCACTTGAAGCATATTCACAAATGTCAAAAGGAGGGAAAATAGATGACCTTTTTAAAAATATAAAGACAACGAATTTCCTGATAAAGAATGATCTGCCTTATAAACAGATGGATGATATTTTTGATTATGAAAAGGATGATACCGCCGGCTATCCATTTTTTGTTAAGGGTGATGAAGAAAAAAATATACCCGATAAGTATGTGGTTTATCAACTTCTTGAAAAGAAAAGCGGGTATTACAAAAAGATTGTGGATATAAAAGAGGAATTAACCGAAAAAGTAAGAGATGAAAAGATCATAAATTATCTGGAAAAAAACAAGGATAAACTCGTTGAAAAACTCTCCCTTAAATTGAATGATGCCTCATTTACTTCTTCCGACCGAATTATTACGGATATTTTCGGAGATGTCAAGGAAGATGATGAGATCAAAGAAGATATCACTAAATTCGTAGGAGAAATGAAAGAGAAATTAAATAACATTACCAGAGATCAATATGCAATCGGTAGATTAAATGATGTGGTCTATATCTTTCAGTTGAAAAAGAAATCCCTACCTCCGCTCTCCGTTGATTTCAGTCAAAAGACTATGAGTTATATATCATATTTTTATAAAAGTTCGATGGTGGGAGAGTTTATCAGGTATCTAAAAAAGAGATACGGTGTTCATATTTATTGGGACAGGATCGGAATTAAAGAGGAAAGAACCGAAGATAAATAATGGCGACAATTAAAGAATGCGCAGAATTCCTGAGGCAAAATACAGTAAAGATCATTCCTGAAGATGGTCTTTTTAAAAAATTAAAAATAGCAGAAAAAGAAAAGAGACCTTTAATTATTAAGCTTGGGGCTGATCCTTCGGCTCCCGATATACACTTTGGCCATCTTGTCGTTTTAAAAAAATTAAGACAATTTCAAGATATTGGGCATAAAATTGTTTTTATCATAGGTGATTTTACCGGAATGATAGGAGATCCGGCAGGCAAGAGCGAAACAAGAAACAGATTAACAAGAGAAGAAGTAATAAAAAATGGTGAGACATATTGCGATCAGATTTTTAAAATTCTTGATCCGAAAAGAACGGAGATCAGGTTTAATAGTGAATGGTTCAAGGAGCTTGATATCTATGATTTTCTTGATGTTACTTCAAAATATACCGTTGCAAGGATGCTTGAAAGAGATGATTTTGCACTACGATTTAAAGAGAACAAACCAATTTCCATTTTAGAGTTTTTGTATCCGCTTATACAGGGGTATGATTCTGTTGCGATCAATGCCGATATAGAACTTGGAGGTACGGATCAGGAATTCAATCTACTCGTTGGCAGAATATTACAGGAAAGATATGGAAAGCAGCCGCAAATTGCTATGATAATGCCGTTAATTGAAGGGCTTGACGGGAAAAAGAAGATGAGTAAAAGCCTTGGAAATTATATCGGCATTAACGACCTGCCCGATGATATGTTCGGTAAAACTATGTCTATGCCGGATGAATTACTTCCGAAATATATTACCCTTCTTTCTAATAAAAGCAACGAAAAAAAGATGGAAATATTAAAATCCCTTGAAAAGAAAGCTGCCAATCCCAGGGA
>JAUXGM010000070.1 GCA_030622125.1 bacterium
AATTCCTCCCTATTCTATAATCATTCCCTTTCCCTGCACATATTTAAGTTTTCAGAATACTTATTTTCATTTTTCATACTCTATTATAATATATTTTTAACCGATATGTCAATTATTTGACAAAAAATGAGTTTTAAATTATAATCAAATATGAAATGTCCATACTGCGGTTCAAATGACTTAAAGGTTACCGACACAAGAACAAAGGGAAACTATATTAAAAGAAAAAGGCAATGTGTTAAATGCAAAGGGACTTTTTATACCATTGAGGTGATTGATTTGAGTGAGGTAATGGTCCAAAAGAGAAATGGAAGTTTGCAAGCGTTTAATAAAATAAGTATATTAAGGGGCTTAAAAAGAGCATTTAACAAGATCAATATAAGTGAGGAAGAGATAGAAAATATACTTGACAATATTGAAATGGAGATATACAGCAAAAAAACTAATATAGTAAAATCCGAAGAAATTGGTAATATCGTCTGTAAATACTTAAAAAAAGTTAATGATATTGCATATCTTCGATTTTTATCCGTTTATAAAAAATATAATACACTCGACGAATTCAATGAAGAGATATCAAAATGTATAAACGAAAGAAAAAAAAATCAAGAAAACAATTGAGCAATTTTTTTTAGGTTATGATATTTAAAGTAGTTTGAAAGAAGTTCAAGAATAGTATTTGTAATTTTAAGGGAAACATTTCCCCTTTCAAGATTTTTTATATAGTAATTTAAGTGGTTTTTTGAAAGTTTCCATTTAATTATTTTCTCTCTATTGTAAAGAAATTCCTTAGGAACAGGTGGTTTTCCGGTAAAAATTCTAAAAAGAATTATTCCCACAGCAAAGTAATCGAGCCCTTTTTTTGGATTTATATTTAAAAAAGCCCTTGGTGGCATATAGTACTGTGAACTGAAAAGGGAATAACGATAACTTTTTGTAAAGATCCGCTTAAATATATTGATCTTCTCAGGAAACTTGACATAGTTAAAGAAAAAATCGGTTATTTTTGGAGTAAGAGATGGTTCTTCTATTATGATATTCGCCGGCTTGAGATCTCCATGAATAATATTATTTGAATGCAGATCATTGATTCCGAAAAGAATGGTCGCAGCAAAATGATTGGCAAGCTCTAATGATATATGCCTTCCGTATTTCTTTAATTGGATGAAATCATTAAGTGGAATTCCCTGAACAAATTCAGTGAGGATGTTTATTATGTCTTTTTCATAAGTAATATTAAGAACCTTTGTAAGGTAAGTGGAATTTAGAGAAATCAATTTTTCTTGTATTACTCTTTTTTCCATTTTTTTTATTACTTTCAGATATGAAGAATGTATTTGTTTAAGAAAAAATATCTTTCCATCATTTATGACCTTGTATGACTCACTGCTTATTGAGGATCTTATTCTTATTCTTTCCATATACAACCATATCCTTATAATTTCGTTAAAAAAAAATCTAATAGATATCGTATTGATTTTTTTTATACAATATAGTATAATACATTATGAAGATTTTGTCAACAGCGAATATTAAAAAAACAATTTTAAATGGGGATATAACCTATATCTTTAAAAACCCTTACTTTTTAGGTTTGGATCTCAAATTATTTTCCAATGATTTTCAGGTTGAGAATTTTGATATCTTCAATAAATTCGGATTTAATTATAACAATATCGAATTAAAGAAAAAGAATCTGATACTTAACAGCAATGGCGGAATAGAACCATTCATCAACTATATGAATATAGATTACCTTTTTGAATTGATGGATTATTTAAGGAATAATTATGAACATATCGGTATGATTTTATCGGGAAAAGAAAAAAGAATTATTGCCCCGAACGATGATTATTTCTTTATTGATTTAAAGGATGAAGATAAAATTATGGAACCGTTTTCCCAACTTGATGATATCTATATTCAGTTTTTTCAATCGGTTACTTCCGGAATATCAAATGGTCGATTTTCTATTAACAGTATTTTGGAGATACTATCGAATGGTGAACCGAAACGGTTATTTGAGATAGCAGCATTATTAAATAAAAAGCCGGGTGTTGTCAATGTTTACCTCCTGCGTCTGCTTGAACGAAATTTTATTTTAAAGAACAAAGAAAAAAGATATTTTATACCATCACACCATTTTTGTAAAAAGATGACGGGTTGCCATTTAAAGGTAGATAAAATTGAATTAAATGAGGAGGTGGAGAAAGAGCGATATGAAAAAAAGAAAAAAAGCGATTTTGATTATCTTAATTAGTATGATTTTGTCGCCTTTGTGGTGTCAAAATCTTTCCTTTGTGGATGATTTTAGGGTAAATTCACTGGATAAAAATCCTGCGAACTTATTTTATAATAAATTTTATGATCTTTTTTTATTTATTGAGAGTGATGGGAATACACACACACGATTTATTTATAACACGGGATTTTTAAAATTTTCAGGATTTTCTTATATCTTTGATAGTGGAATTAAAAAAAACACAGGACTCTTTAAATATCAAATCCCATTTTTTTACGGTAAGAATTTTGCAATAGCCGGCTCTCTTAATTTTCATTCATTTACAAATAACTGGAAATTCGATCTTTGGGGATCAATTGGTTTTACCTATCATATCAATGATTGTGTCGGTATAAGCGGAGTATACGACAATATTGGAAATGTAAAGAATCCTTATGAAGAGGAAAAGATATCTTCTTTTTTAACACTGCGATTAAATAATATTTTTTCATTACAAGGCGAACTTATCGGGTTTGATGAGATAAGAGAATATGGTGCTTCATTAAACATAAGACCGATAAAAGGTTTGGAAATGTCCATTGTCTATAAAAATAAAGATGACAACGAATACGCAGGTTTTAATCTTTCACTTGGATTTGATATGACATCTGCATACATAGGATATTCTAATGGAATAGATGATGAAAGTAATTATTATAAAATAGGAATGGCAATGGGAGTTTCAACCGGTCCTATTATAAAATTGAAAAAGAAGATCGCAAAACTTATTATTAAGGGGAAATATAATTTTTTCAGTTCATCAATCTTTTCTAAAAAAGAATCATTATATCAAACTGTAAAGTTATTAGAGAAGATATATGCGGATAAGAAGATAGAGACACTCTACATTTTGATCTATCAGAATAACCTAACACTTTCCCAAATGTATCAACTTTCATCCATTATAGAAAAGATACGAGATAGTGGAAAAAAAGTTGTTACATATCTTGCCGATAACCCAATCACATTTAAGAATTATTTTCTTGCAGTTCAAGGTGATAAGGTCTATGCTCAACCGGATGCAACATTTATGTTGACGGGTATTTATTCGCAAACTCTTTACTATAAAGGTTTTCTCAATTTTATTCGCATTGATCCTGAGGTCGTGCGGCCTGATGAATGTGTTTATAAAAGTGCAGTTGAACCGATGACAAACAAGAAACCGAGTAAAAAAGCCACGGAAAATAGAGAAAGCATATTAAGATCCATATTTGATAATTGCACGGATATCATTAGCAAAAGAAGAATTATGAATCTTAGTTCTCTTATGCTTTTGATAAATAATTTTCCGATAATGACAATAAGTGAAGCAATAAAATTCAATTTAATAGATGAAAAATACTATGAAGAAGATTTTAAGGACAAATTTTTAAAAAAAGCACAAAAAATAAAATCGGAGTATAGGGACGATTTTTACAAGCCGTTACCAAAGATCGCTATCATTCCAATGAAAGGAACGATCCTTCAGGGTGGGATCTTTTCTCCGCTTTTGGGAAATACGATCACAAATAAGAAGTATAAAAATATATTCAGGTATATTGAAAAAAATAAAACCATTAAAGCAGTTATTATTTATGTTGATTCCCCCGGCGGATCTGCGTTTGAATCGGAAAAGATATATCATTCGTTAAAAAGATTGGAGGCAAAAGGCAAAAAGATCTATGTTTATATGGATAATGTAGCAGCTTCCGGAGGGTATTATATATCGGTGGCTGCTGGAAAAATTTATGCTACACCTTATACTATTACAGGGTCCATAGGTATCTTTTTTGCAAAATATTATATCGGCAGATTTTTTAAATTATTTAAAATCAACAATGATACTATAAAAATCGGTGATAGATCCGATTTTTTCAGCCCTTTTTATAAGTGGGAAAAAGGGGACTATGAGATTATGAAAAACCATTTGGATATATTGTATAAGCGTTTTAAAATGAAAGTAGCAGATGGAAGACAATTAGAATACAACAGAGTTGGTAATTACGCAAGAGGAAAGATCTATACAGGCGATCAGGCATTAAAAATAAATTTAATAGATAGCATCCTGCCATTTCAAGATATGGTAAAAGAGGTGTGCAGTGAAAATAATATTAAGTATGACGAAAGAAGGGTCAAGGTATATGATTTTAAATGGAATATAATATTGGGATTAAGGTATTTTACCAAAATGCCTAATATTTCCAATTATAACCTCTGGATGTTATACTTAGGAGATTAATATGGAAAATTTTTCAGAAGAATCAAAAAGAGTATTAAAACAGGCAAGCGAATATGCATTAAATTTAAATAGTGAATTGTTAGCGCCCGAACATGTTTTTTTAGCTCTTTATGATTTGGGAGAGAATGATCTTGCAACTACATTCCTTGTCAAGAAAGGGATAGAAAAAAAATCGGTAATAAAAAATATCAAGATGATTGAAAGTCCGAAGCTTCTTTTTCCTTTTATACAAATATCGCTTTCTCCGAACACCAAAACACTACTTGATATAGCGAAAAATGAAGCAATGACCTTAGCAGAAGAACTTGTTCAACCGAAACATCTTTTGCTCGCATTGTTGAAAATAGAGGATAGTTGGGCATATAAAATAATTCAAAATCTTGGTTACTCTCCAAAGGATCTCTATAAGGAATTTTTTATGATAGTTTCAAGAAGGACGGGGAAAGGGAAACCGCTTTTTCGCGAAAAAATAGTAAATAAGGAAATTAGTAATATATCCACTACCTCGACTTTGGATGAATTTTCTCGTGATTTGACTAAACAAGCTGCAAACGGTAAACTTGATCCTATAATCGGGAGGGAGAAAGAAATAGAGCGACTTATAATGATATTGATGAGACGGAAAAAAAATAACCCTGTTCTAATAGGTGAACCCGGAGTCGGAAAAACTGCGATAGTAGAAGGACTGGCACAAAATATTATTAAAGGCGATGTTCCGGAGAATTTAAAGAATAGAAAGATAAAAATGCTTGATCTTGCAGCAATTGTAGCAGGAACCAAGTATAGAGGGCAGTTTGAAAGTAGAATGAAGAAACTTCTTAATGAAATCCAGAATGCCAATGATATTATTCTTTTTCTTGATGAATTGCATCTTCTTGTTGGAGCAGGTGCAGCGGAAGGCTCATTGGATGCCTCATCAATGCTCAAACCGGCACTTGCAAGAGGAGAGATACATTGTATCGGTGCTACGACATTGGATGAATTTAGAAAACATATTGAAAAGGATCGTGCACTTGACCGAAGGTTTCAAAAGATACTTGTTAAAGAACCCGGAATGGAAGAATCAATAAAAATACTTGAGGGAATAAAAGATAAATATGAATCATTTCATAAAGTTATTTACACAGCGGAGGCTATAAGAGCAGCAGTTACCTTATCAAAAAGATACATTACCGATCGGTTTTTGCCTGATGAGGCAATTGATCTCATAGATGAAGCAGGTGCCAATGTCAGAATAAATGCGATGACACTTACACCCGAACTTCTATCTTTTGAAAAAAATATAGAAAAACTAAATAAAGAATTTAAAATGTATCTATCAAATCAAAATTTTCTAAAAGCTCAGGAAAAAAATAATGAACTTGATGATTTGAAACAGGAATATCAAGAGAAAAAGGAAAAGTGGATAACAAAAAAATTAAATGAGATAAAAGTTGTAGATGAAAATATCATTGCCGAGGTAGTTTCCGATACTACCGGAATTCCCGTATATAGGATAGCTGAAGCGGAAAGTAAAAAACTTCTGAGAATGGAGGATGAACTCCACAAACGGATCATCGGGCAATCGGAAGCGGTTACGGTTCTTTCAAAGGCGATAAGAAGAGCTCGTTCGGGGATGAAAGATCCGAAAAGACCGATCGGTTCATTTATATTTCTCGGACCAACCGGTGTCGGAAAAACAGAACTTGCAAAAGCCCTTGCAGAATTCTTATTTGATACGGAAGATTCCTTAATTAGAATAGATATGTCGGAGTTTATGGAGGAATATACTGTTTCAAAACTTATCGGTGCTCCTCCGGGGTATGTTGGATATGATGAAGGTGGGCTTCTTTCCGAACAGGTAAGAAGAAGACCATACTCGGTAATTCTATTTGATGAAATGGAGAAAGCACATCCGGATGTGTTCAATATATTGCTGCAAATATTGGATGACGGTAGATTGACGGACGGAACAGGCAGGGTTGTTGATTTTAAGAATTCCGTTATTATATTTACCTCCAATATTGCTGCTATGGAAATTGCGGGTACAAAGAAAATGGGATTTGAATTGAAATATTCGGAAGAAGATGACTATGATCAAATGAAGGCAAAGGTGCTTGAATATCTTAAAAGGAGTGCTCGTCCTGAGTTTTTGAATAGAATTGATGAGATCATTGTTTTTAAAACACTTTCAAAAGACGAACTCTATCAGATCATTGATATAATGCTTGATCAATTGAGAGAACGCCTTGTTACCAGAAACCTGAAACTAAAGGTCCCCAAAGCCGTAAAAGATGAAATATTGGAAATGGGATACAATCCACAATATGGTGCAAGACCGTTAAGAAGAGCAGTTCAATCACTAATTGAAGATATGCTGGCAGAAGCACTGCTGAGAAATCAAAAGATGAATGATGGTGTGATAAAATTAAAGAAAAAACAGGATAAAGTAGGATTTACATTTGAAAAAAAATCATAAAATATTTCTGATTTTTTTTTTGTTTTAATATTATTCATATCAATCAAACTGTTTATACCGATTTTTTTGAGAAATAATTTTGATTTCAGATATAAAAAACTTGGAATCAAAAGCGGTAAATTAACATTTTTTGATGGAAAGATCAATATATATGGAATAGATACCGAAATAAGATCACTTTCCATAAGGAAAATTTCTCCAAAGGGCATTTTCTTAGAGATCAATTCTCCAAAATTTTATCTTGAAGATATGGATTTTTTAAAAAAGATAAAAACAACGGACAGTAAAGCAAAATTATTTGTAAAAATAAAAAATGGGATACTTTTTTACAAGGAAAAAAATATCGGTTCTTTTAATATTACAATTGATAAAAAAGGTATGATCGGAAATTTTCATAATTATATTTTGAAATGTCTATTTACATACTCAATGGATAATTTTTCTATTAGGTTTTCAAAAATTCCGTTCCTAAAAGAATTTAGTTTAGATTATGATCTCAATAATAAAAAGGGCGGTTTTAACAGTGCTCTCTTTTCAGGAGAAATAACCAAACAAAAAAATAACTATCTCATTAATGGCAAAAATATTTCAGTTTACATTCAAAAAGGCAACATTGATATTAAAAAATTAGTCTATAAGGACTTTCAATTTAAAGGAAATATTAATCGTGAGAAAGGAATTTTGCTCGGAACAATTACAAGAGAATCTATGAAAAAAATCAATTTGCAGATAAGTAAAAAAAATGCAAATATAATAGCATCGGATGGTACAAAACTTTTAACGATCCTTCCAAACGGCAACATCAACGGTTCCTTATTCTTAAATGATATTATAGGTTCTTCCCTCGACGGTAACCTTACAATTAATGGTAACATCAAAAAAACAGCAAAGATCGGATTTCAAAATATATCGTTGAACGGGCAATACATTGATTCTCTTTCCGGCTTAATTGATTTTGAAAAGAAAACATTACTTTTAAAAAATACGGGGCAAAAGATCACCATCTTTGTAAAAAATAACTTTTCTCTGTTTGAATGTTCAATATTCGATTATGATTTTTCATTTATCGCCGATCAAATAAGATCTATTACAAAAATTCCTATATCAACGGGGAAATTTGAAAATCTTGTCTGGTATATAAAGAGCGTAAATAATATGTACGGACACGGAAAAATAGTGAATATATCCAATAAATACATAAAAAAAGGAGCATTATTTTTTAAGAGGGAAGAATATCGGGATTTTTATACCTTTAAATTTAATTTTAATGACTATGCCTTATCGGGTAAATATGAAAAAGGTGAAATATTCGGTGATGGCGGAGGAACTATTTCGTTTAATGATCTTCTTATATTTAAAGGATGCAGTTCATTCTCATATAAAAAAGATTTTACTTTTATCGATATAAAAAGCGGAAATTTAATTTTGGCAGAAAAGGAACTTCCAATCTCAGGTCGTATGGAATTTGAAAAAAACAAATTATACTTTAAGAAATTCAAATTACTGAACGGCAACATTAACGGAAGTATCGATCTAAAAAATAATTCTTCTATCTCTACTATTGTGGATCTTAGTGAAATTGATGCACGACTTCCTGCAAAGAATGCAGTGGAATTCGGCAGAAGGAATAAAAACTTCTATCTGATAATTGATGGCAGCAATTTTTATTCTAATCTTATCTTTAGAAAATCGGATGTAATGATAAATAAGGTAAGATTCGAGTATGAAAAATTCAAACTTTATTTTTCCGGTGATTATACAAAAAATATTCTTAATGGTTTTATGGAAGTAAATTATAATGAAATTTCAACAACAGGCAATGTTGCTTTTAATGGGAAAAGAGCATCCGGTTTATATCTGATCGATTCTCTAAAATATAGAAAAAATGAATTAAAAAACGGGTATGTAGAATTTAAACTTGGAGGTAAAATATATTTTGAAGGTAATTTTTCCGACCGATTAAGTTTTGACGGTCTATATACCGAGGAAGATCTTTCATTGTGTTTAAGATTGAACAATGTTGCATTAAGAGATATTTTTATTGATATGATCTATATTTCGGGAGACCTAAAATTGAATATAAAGGATGGAAATTTTGAAATATTAGGCGATGTTAACGGTACGGGAGATAGTATAAAAACGAAATTGTGGAATAGCGGACCTTTTAATTATTCAACTATCTTTGATTATAAGGATAAAAAATTAAATCTTGACTTTCTATTCATGAAGGGAAATAATCTTTGGATCATAGCTAAAGGCAATATTTCTTCTCAAAGGAACTATTGTCTAAGTTTCAATAAACTTATTTTAAAAAATGGTGAAAGGATACTTAATACTTCAGGGAATATCACAAGGATAAATGACTATTATCTTTTAGAACTTAATAGTTCAAAATTTAATTATGGTATAGATCTTTCTTTTTCAAGATTAAAATGGAATACAATTACCGGAAATGTTTTTAAACTGGACAACCTTGTAGTTGATCTTGGGGTTGAAAAAATTTCAATGAAAGATATAAATGGAAAGATTGCTTCAAGCAAAATAACGGGCAAATTTTCAGATGTGAATTTATTCGGTAAGATCATTGAAAATGGTAGGATTAGAATTGATATTTCGGAAAAAAACAGAATAATATTCGGCTTATTTGAGCAGCTGAAAAAAAGAGAAACTGAATTTCTTAATGGTGATATAAGATATAGGGATCAAAAGTTTTACATAGACGATCTTCATTATTTTGGAGATGGCGGGAAACTTTCATTAAGGGGGACAATATCGGAGCACTATGCACTAACTTTGTATCTACGATCTTTTCTATTGGACAAAAAATTTGCCGATTTTCATATTAAAAATAGATTTTCAGGTGAAATAAGTTTGGGCGGCTTGCTATCTAAACCGGAAGTATTTATGACCATAAATAGTAAAGATGGTAAAATCAACAAATTAAAATATAAGAAATTTACTCTCTCCTGCTATCTTGACAGAAATCTTTTGAGAATAAATCATTTTATATTTGAAACAAGGCTTTCACGGTTTCAGGTAAGTAACGATACAAAAATATATTTGAAAAATATATATGCACATAAAGATTACCACTTAGGACTTTCAGGATATCTTTATATTGAGGATCTAAAAAAGATCTTTCCGAATATCATTTCATCGGGAAAAGGTATTATAAATATTGATGCTGCTTATCAGCCGGCGGGAAAAGTTCCTCTTACCGGTAAGGTCATTATTGATGGTAAAATGAGATTAAGGCAGACATTTGAAAGGATCGAAGCAAAGGATCTGCTTTTACATTTTAGAAAAGACGGTATTTTTGAAAAGAAGGGGACTTTCTATGTTGATGGTTATCCCGTTACAATAAAAAATGATGAGCAAAAAAATAATTTAAATTTTATTTTTAATAGACAATTCAGATTTAATCTTCCTTCTCTCGGTTTATCTATTCTTTGTAAAGGTACGGTTGGCATAAAATTTGACGAAAATATTGAAATTTTTTCTAATGATCTTTCCATAGCAGAAGGAAGTTTTCATTATAATCCATTTGAATCCATAAAAAAAAGTAAAAAAGAATTGCCGATAAAACTAAATTTAGCGATCATTTTTAAATCGGTAAGATTTTATAACTTTTTCTATGACGGAGAAATTTATGGAAATATTGAACTTACCGGAAATTTGAATGCTCCTACACTAAGAGGAAATATAAACGGTTCTGCCGGTACTATTAAATTTTATGGGCGAACATTCAACATTGAAACCGGTAAGTTAACAATAGATCGTCATAGTTTTTTAAATTTAGTTGCTTCAAATGATTTTTTTATTGACAGAAAATATTTCGTTACAATAAATCTTAGCGGGCAGTTGAAAAAACCAAATCTGGTAATTTCATCCATTCCCGAAAAAGATATAAAGACATTAAAGTCGGCTCTTTTTTCAAAAGGTTCTGTTGTAACCGGTTTGGATCTTCTCATTTCAAAATTGGAAACCCCGGATGATTTTTCCGGTTCAATCTTATTCAATGTTCAAAAATATGTGCAATTTACCAACCTTAAAGTAGATATCAAATCTCCGATCTTAAAAAATTCTCCGACTGATAATGTGACATTTTCACTGATGAGCCACATAAAAAAATTTTCTATTGGAACAAGATTTTCATTTATAAGAGAAGATGATGATAGTATTAGATTCTCTCCGGAATTTAATTTGAGTTTTAGGTATAACAGATTACTACAATTTAATTTTTTTATCGGTGGCGAAAAAAGGAGTATGCTTTTTGCTCCTGCAATTACTTTTTGAAGGAAGAATCCGGGACACACCTAAAAATACAAGTCAAAAGTCAAAGGTCGAAGGTTCAAGGTCAAAAAGGTCGAAGGTTCAAGGTCAAAAAGTTCAAGGTTCAAGGTTAAAAATCAAGAAAAAATATTATACATGCTCTTGCATTTCAACTCGAAACTCTCAATTCTCAACTCTCAACTATCTACTGCCTCTAACCTCTGTATTTCCTTATTGCTTTGTTTATATTGTTTTCGGGAGGTCTATCGTTGTCTAATGTAGAGTCCGGGACACAGTCTTGGGACGCACCTTCGGAGTTTATCCCGTATCTGATACGGGAAGGTACGTCCCGCCTGTTTTCTGAGTTTGTATTTGTCTTTTTTTCATTGTCAAT
>JAUXGM010000082.1 GCA_030622125.1 bacterium
CGTACTAAGTACTAAGTTTTTCGTACTGAGTTTAAGAAATTCCATTTCTATTTACTCAACACGGAATACGGTATACTGGGTACTGATTTCCAACTCTCAATTCTCAACTCTCAACGGGTAGACACACAGGTCTACCCCTATATTTGTTTCCACAAGACTTGCATATTAAATAATAAAATTGTATAATGCTTTTTTAAAAAGATGAATCTTTAACATATTAAAAGGAGCGTAAGATGATTACAAATTTCAATGGACGTGATTTTATAAGCGTCAGGGACTTTTCGAAGGAAGAACTCGAAACAATTATTTCTGTTCGATATATTATTAAAAACATTCAAGAATAGATGTTTTTAGGAGGCAAAAAATGAGAACAAACAAATTTTTAGGACGAGATTGGATTGATGCTACAATCGATTATACAAAAGAAGAATGGGAAACGCTGATCGAAGCAGCTCTTTATTTAAAGAAAAAATATGCTTTGGGAGAAGATACTTCGCATTTATTAAAAGGCAAAACTCTTTTTACTATGTTTTTTAATCAATCTTTAAGGACACGAAGTACTTTTGCTGCGGGTATACAGCAGCTTGGTGGATACCATGTTGATTTAGAACCTGGAAAGACTTATATTCCCGCAAGAAAAGGATTTGATATTCCTTATAAAACTGAAAGGATTGCTGATGTTGCGAGAATGTTATCAAGAGTTGGTGATGCCATAGCTATTAGAATGTATGGACCTCCGGCACAGTGGATTTACGGTTTTGCAAACGCTACAATAAAAGAATTTGCAGAATTTTCCGATATTCCGATCATTAACATGGAATGTGACAAATACCATCCCACACAAGCATTAGCAGATTTAATTACTATTAAGGAAAAATTTGGCGGATTCAAAGGAAAAAAATTCACTATGTCTTGGGCATATTCCGGTTCTATAGAAAAACCGCGAGCAGTACCACAAAGTGTTATTCTTGCCGCGACAAAAATGGGAATGGATGTTACATTAGCACATCCAAAAGGATTCGATTTAGATCCCGAGGTCATTAAACATGCTAAGGCATTTTCGGAACAAACTAATGGTTCTTTTAGAATAACAAATAATTTTGAAGATGGATTTAGAAATGCAGATATAGTTTACCCAAAATCGTGGGGAGCGTCTTCATGTTATACTTATGTTGATGATGAAGGAAATACTGTAAATAAAAAAAATCATGAAGAAGCAGAAAAATTAAATGAAGCGGCTAAATTATGGAAAACTACTGAGAAAGAAATGGAATTAACTGATAAAAACGGAATTTATATGCATTGCTTACCTGCTGATCGAGGGCAAGAAGTTACAGATAATGTTATTGATGGTCCTAAATCTGTAGTTATTGATGAAGCAGAAAACCGTCTCCATGCGCATAAAGCAATTATGGCATTGCTGATGGGCAGCCGTTTATAATTGGAGGTAGAAATGGAAAGTCTAAAAGGTAAACATTTAATTACCACAATGGATTGGGAATTAGATGACCTCATAAAGATCATTGAAGTTGCAGAAGATATGCAGAAGAACAGATATGCCGATAAATATACAAAACTGTTGGCATACAAAACCTTTCTGATGTTTTTTTACAATCCTTCCGTCAGAACAAGACAATCATTTGAAGCGGCAGCAACCGAACTCGGAGGGCATGCCCAATTTCTTGAACCCAAATCAATGAGATTAAAAACCGCAAAATCGGCGGGTGAAACCGTTGAAGATGCGGCAAATGTAATGTCAAGATACGGCGTAGGTCTTGGAATAAGAATCCTTGAAGGAAAGATCAGTGCTTATGGTGACGGGGAAAAATTATTAAGAGAATATGCAAAATATTCAAAGATCCCTATTATTTCAATGGCTCATGATAAGTATCATCCAATGCAGGGGCTTGCTGATGTTATGGGTTTAAGAAAGCATCTTGGAAAGAATCTTGAAGGCAAAACATTTACCTTGACATGGGGCAAGGGTGCGTTAGCCCGTTCTTGGTGTTCAGTTCAGGAAGCATTAGTATTATATTCACGATTTGGTATGAATGTTAGAATTGCAAGACCGGATGGCTATGACCTTGATCCGGAAGTTATTGAATATACAAAGAAACAATGTGAAAAGAACGGAAAAGAATTTTTCATAACAGGTGATCAGGAAGAGGCTTATGACGGAAGTAACATTATTTACTCCCGTAACTGGATGTCGCCAAATGCTTACCATGATGGAGAATATCACAAAGAAGAAGAGATTGAAAAATCATTACAACATCAAAATTGGATCTGTGATGGAAGAAAGATGAGATTGACCGATAACGGCATTTATATTCATCCCATGCCTGTTGACAGAGGAAACGAAGTAACAGATGAGGTTGCCTCAAGCCCGAGATCTATTATTTATGATGTTGCGGAAAATCGTTTACATGTTCAAAAAGCAACAATGGCATTAACAATGTCGGATTTAGAGGTATAATTTATGAAATTAGTAGTAGCGATCGGCGGAAATTCTTTAATAAAGGATAAGCAGCATCAAACCGTTGAAGATCAGTACGATGCAATAATGAAAACTTCTGAACATATCTCCGAATTGGTTAAATCGGGATATGATGTTGTTATTACACACGGTAATGGTCCTCAGGTCGGTTTTATCTTATTAAGGGCGGAAATGGCTTCAAAGACATTGCATACCGTACCGTTGGATTCCTGCGGAGCAGATACTCAGGGTGCAATCGGCTATGGTTTACAAAAGGCGATGAGTAATATTTTAAAAAGGAAAGGTGTTGAAGGCAGGATACCGGTAACGGTTGTTACCCAGGTATTGGTTGATAAGAATGATCCTGCATTTCAAAATCCTTCTAAACCCATCGGTCCTTTCTATTCGGAAGAGGAAGCCAAAGAAAAGAAAAAAAAATTGGGATGGAGTGTTGTGGAAGATGCCGGAAGAGGCTACAGAAGGGTTGTTGCCTCCCCAATTCCAAAGGAAATTATTGAGATCGGGGCAATCGAAAAATTATTGGAAGAAAAATTTGTCGTAATAGCAGTCGGTGGCGGAGGAATTCCAATTATCAGAAATGATAAGGGGGAAATAGAAGGTGTCGCAGCCGTTATAGATAAGGACTATGCTTCAAGCTTACTTGCCCGAAATATTGATGCCGATGTCTTTATTATTTCAACCGCCGTAGAAAAGGTCTATTTGAATTTTGGTAAACCGGATCAAAAACCGCTCGATAAAATAACTGTTGGAGAAGCAAAGAAATATCTTGAAGAAGGACATTTTGCAAAAGGTTCAATGGAACCCAAAATTAAAGCTGTTATTGAATATCTTGAAAATGGCGGGAAAAAAGCCATAATAACAGATCCTCCAAATATAATGCGTGCGATAAATGGGGAAACAGGAACAACAATTATCTAAGATATTCTCGCAGATCGGGGTCGGAAAGAAATTTCTTTGAGAATCTTAATAATGCATACCTAAAGGTACGGTAATAGCTTCGCACTGATTTTCCAACCACTTTATATTCTTTTGAAAATCTTTTATCTGCTGAGGATACCTCTATTTTCATTTTACAGGTATATGCCGTAAAAAAAATTCCTTCTATTACTAAGGTAATAGATGATATTTTAAAATTCAATGATTTTTTTGAATTTTTATTGATACCAATCCCTCTTTTGATAAACTCTTTTTTAAGATTTTCTACAAGGAAATCGGTCCATTGATGAAAATTTGCCTTATTATATTTATCGGGTATGGACTGAAGTTCTGAATCATCTTGAACATTGATCAACGAAATTTCTAAATTTTGCTTATATTTTCCAACATCCTCTAATGGAACAGCCCAGAATTTATCCGGTACCCATATATGAGTGCAACCGGTTGCTGTCAAGTTGAGGACTTATCTCTTTTTTTTCTATGCCATTCAATAGAATGTCTGTGTGCCTCATCTCTGATCTTTATAATATATTTTAATAATGGGTTATCCTTTGAAAGAATGATCTTTTTTTTGTCTATTTTGTACAATTTCTCATTCTTTCCCTTGGCAATGGAAAGTATCGGAAGATCAAGTCCAAGTTCATCCACTGCTTTTTTTGCCATACCGATCTGTCCCCTTCCACCATCTATGAGGAGCATTTGAGGTAAAGGATAATCATGTTTTTTCAGGTGTTTAAGATGAATAAGCACCGTTTGATAGATCGATCTATAATCATCGGGATTGCCGATCTCTGAAGTAAGAATATAGTGTCTATACATCTCTTTTTCAGGAATAAAATCCCGGAATCGGACAACACCACCTATTGTATGCGTCCCAAAAAGATGTGATATATCAAATCCATCTACGATGTTTATATTCGGGTAGATCGGAAAGAGGGAATTAAAATTTATCAACTCTTTCTTTTTGAGAATATTAGTGAGTGTGCAATTAAGATTTTTCTCGGCGGTTTTAATGTAGTGGATATCCTTACTTTTATTTGTTGCAATTTTGACCTTTGTTTTTTTATGAAGTAGATCTTTAAATATTGTCCTGATCTTATTACCGTTGATCTTTTCCGATAGAATGATCCTCTCAGGAACATGATTGTCAAGATAATACCGTTCAAGAAAATCGATCTGTTGATCCGATTCGTTGTTAAAATGATCAAAACTCTGTGTATAAATTCCCAATAATGCCCCTTCTAAAAAATGAAATATTCCGATCAACAAAAGATTTTCCTTGAAAACATAATCAATAACATCAAAATTACCTTTTTGATTTACAATATAATTCATTTCTTTGTTTGTTAAAAAATTTAAGACATCTCTATAGAAAGCAGCATTCTCAAATTTTAATATCGACGCTTCATCGTTCATTATTTTTTCAAGATTCTTTATAAGTTCTTTTTTAGGATAATTCAGTTCCCTGATCGCTTTTTTAAAATTTTCATTATATGCCTCTTTTAAATTCCTTTTAATACAGGGAGCAAGGCATTTTGAAAGTGAATAATAAATGCAGGGTTTAGAATCTAATTTGCCTTTGCACCATCGGAGTTTATACTTTGCCAAAAGATAATTAAGGAATTTTTTGGCACCGTTAGAATCCGTATACGGTCCGAAATAGATAGTATTTTTTCTTCTCTTTTTTACCCTTGTAAAATAAAGATATGGATAATCCAAATTCTTATTATAAGCTAAATAGGGATAACTTTTATCATCTTTAAGCATTATATTGAATTTGGGTTTATGCTTTTTTATTTGGACATTTTCTAATAAAAGAGCTTCGTACTCATTTGCAGTAACGATAAAATCATAGTAGTGGAATGTTTTCTTCAGAAGAGATGTTTTATAGGTATCCGAATGAGAATGGAAATACGATGCTAATCGAACTTTTAATTTTTTGGCTTTTCCAATGTATATAATATTGAACCGAGAATCATATAAAAAATAGATTCCCGGCTCACTTGGAATTCCTCTGATCTCTTTTTTACTTCTTTTCACCTACTATTAAACTATTTGAAAATTTTACCATTTTGGACATTGCTTTTTTATATTTGAAGTAAAATTTTCTCGGTGCAAGTTCTTTTTTAACAAATTTATCAAGTTGCAGCGAAAGTGTCGTTCCGCTATTTATTATTGAAGAATTAATGGATATATATTTCTTATTGAATCTAATATTTTTCGGGACATAAGTAATTCTATACCCATCCGGAAGTTTGATATTAATGATGTATTTCATAAATTCTCTATCGGCAAAAAATACCGGGAGTTCCCTTGTGTCCTTTCCCACCGAATAACCGTTAAACTTAATAAGTGGAATGTTGAACAAAATATTGCTGCCGGCAATTGATGCAAATCCTAATTTTTTGAAATTGATAACGATATATATTTTTTTATCCCTTTCCAAGTAATTTTTTATTTCGTAATCGCTCAATGATGCCTGTGGAATATAATTACTTAAAACCTGTTGCATTATAATATCAACATCTTCTTTCTTCCTATACTTCATCTCACGCAGCGCAGCATCATTTAATTTGCTTATTTCTATTGACAGCTTTCCGGATAGGTCTCCTTCTTTACCGATATTGCCTTCCAAGACCATTTTTTCATTGAAATTCGTATCTTTCTGATCATACGAAGGGATATTACCAAATTCATTTTTTGTTACATCATAATATTTTTGCCCGTAAATAGGATAAGGAATGACCATATACGGTTGTGTGATTGCGCCAAAATAGAGATAATGAGAATTTACTTTTAAAATAGGATAGGAATATCTTTTATAGTTAAAGAAATTGTCCTTTTCCACATAATTAAATCGTGTAGATGCAAAGATAAGAGAAGAATCTATATTAAAAAATGATAATATTTTTTGAGCTAAAACCGTTTTGTCAAGCGGTGAAGCAGTAGAGAATTTTAATATTTCATCAATTGAATGCGGATAGTATGAATAACTGCGAGGACTTATGGGAGCATTAACGATCCCATCTTGAATAAAGTTATATACGGTCTTTAATATATTTACCGGATCGTTCTTTTTTACATCAATTTTTTGAATATAATTTTTAAGATTATCCTTATCATAATTGTTTACTATTTCCTGAAATTTTTTTGAAAATTTTTCTTTTTCAATCTTGTCTGATATAATTATTCTCGGTGCAAATGCATTGAATGGCGGTAAAAAAGCAGTATCCGTATACTCTTTTTTAAATGAATAAGAGAAAACTAATTTTTCCGGAGATGTCTTAATATTAAATTTCCCCTTGTTTAATATTTCATAGTTTATTTTTTCGGGATGAATAATTTCAATAATCTGATTAAGGTAGGGCACCTTATCTTCAAATGTTTCATCCAGGAAAAGTGGGAAATCCATTTTATCATCTGTGTATTTTATTGTAACTTGATAGGAGACAAGAGCCCCGATCTCTACTTTTGGAACTGAAAATTTTATTTTACATAGATCAATATAATTCGGCAATTTACTAAATAAGGTCTCATCGGCAATCAAATTTTCATATATGGATTCAACATGTCCGGTTGCCGATATTGACACAGCATAATCAAGAGAAAAATTCTGAGCTCTCTTAGAATGAAAATGAGAATGACTCGATGCCATTCTAATTCCGTCCTTTCTCAAGACCTTATAAATATATTTTTCGGTTACAACCGGATGCTCCGTGGAATAATCAATGGTAATCTTTTTCAACAGGTTTACATAATTGGAATTTCCATATTTATCTTTTGTTACAACAGCATTAAAAGCTGATTTGATATCAGGGTCATTGATCTTATTGATAGAATTCACATCATAAAATTTTCTTTTCTTATCAAGTTTTATTTTATTGACATCTTCTTTTTTAAATGTCTTTTTACTGCCGTCAAGTTTCATTACTACTGAAATAGTATTATCTGAGACGGATTTTAAAATACATTTGTATTCCTGCCCTGATTTTAAATAAATCGTATCGGTAAATATACTCATTGCAAGAAATAATACCAATACAAAAAATGTTGTTCTTTTCATAATATACTCCTACTTCTTTTTTATAATAATGGATTTGTTAGCGTAATTCAATATCTTCAGATGAGCGGTTCTATACTTTTCGTAATGTTCGGGTGCAATTATTCGATTATATCTTTTGTAATTATCAACAAGTGTTATTTTCCCATCTTTAAAATCGAACTTTCCATGATATTCAAAATCATCTGTTTTAATATCCAATGACTCGGGCAAATATTTTATCACATAACCATTTGGTATTTTAATTTCGTATTTATGCCCGGTATAGCGGGATGACCAAAATTCTATCGGATACTTTCTCGTTTTAAGTTCAATTGCAGGGAAACGGTAATTCCAACCGGGAACCTTAAATATCATATATTTTCCGGCAGTTGTCGGATAATCGTAAAGATTGTACGAATAGGTTAAGAAAAACGGTTCAAAGTAATTTGTAACATCAGAAATTTTATATCCGACCAATACACCTTTTGGCGACATACCGTTGACCATATTTTTGAAGATTGCTTCTCTCTCTTTTTCTCCTTTTCTATAGGTGTAAAGTCCCCTTAATCCCGCTTCATAATCTCCCGTATATTTCCCAACCGTTTTACCCGTAAAAACACCTTTTTTGTTGATATTGATATTTATATCATAAAAGTTCATTTCATATTCAGGCTCGGGAACCTCTATTTTTCGAACGGTATTCAGTATCTCATTTACAGCATAGATGCCTTTGTCATCACCACGGAAAGAAGGATATCTATAAGATGAGGCGGTAGAGTCAAGATAAAAGATATTATCTTTGAAGTGAACCTCTGTAATGGCATGGTTGCCGTCTATAACAGGAATATCAACGATCATATCTTCCGAACTACTTGATTTAACGGTTACGGGATATGCCTTTAAGTCCGGAATATTTAATGCTTTTACCATCGTGGCAAAAAGGATCGCTTTATCTATACAATCACCCTTTCTATTGTTTAAAGTTTCAATAGCGGGATGTCCCGTGATCCCGGAACTTATCGAACCCTTAACGGAGGTATATTCAATATGCGTTTGAAGCCAATGGTAGATCTTGGCGAGTTTGATTTCAGGATCATCTTTTTGATCCGTGATCTCCTGAACCGTTTTTGTGATCTCGGGGGTTACCTTCATTCTCTCTTTTTCCATTCCTCCGATCCAGTTGTCTAATTCCTTT
Source organism: bacterium (assembly GCA_030622125.1). Classification (GTDB taxonomy): domain Bacteria; phylum AUK180; class AUK180; order AUK180; family AUK180; genus JAUXGM01. The sequence goes on from JAUXGM010000082.1 coordinate 8,671, forward strand.
CTATCCTTAAAAATCGTCCCTTGAATATTGGGGAGGAAATCCTCAATGTTCTTTTGCTGCGGTTCTTCTACATAAGGTGGCATATTTTTCATTGTCCAGGTATATCCTGTTGAATATTGTTTTTTTGCGATCTTCGGTTTCCCGAATTTTCCCATATTGTAAGCCTTATAGTTTAAAAAAACATTTTTAACAAAGACATTTTTCTTATCCTTGTCCTTATACTTTAAGTATCTGGGAACGCTTACACTATATTTAGAAAAATAAACGGGAACATCCCCTTGAAAATAAAATTCGGGCTCAAATATTTTTGGATTTGTCGGGGCAAAATTATTCATTGAATATTTATATTCAACGAGTCTTCCCTCTTCAACATTTGGGATTGTGTAAACCCTTCTTTTGCTATTTCCATAACTCCATGATTCAGCCTGAGGTGTTACTATCTTGAAATTATTCGGATCAAAATTATAAACCTTTCCATCCTCGGTAATGGTTCTTCCAATATTGAGTGTTGATTTATACCTTTCCTCAGCCATAAAAAATGACATCTTTGAAAGATCCGTTTTTGCTTTTGGAGAGGTAACATAACCGAGAAAATGGTATGTATAAATTCTTGTTCCATCCGACTTTAACCTTGAATAACCGACATCAATGATATGAACATAGTCGGTACCAGGAAACTTTGCGGCTAAATTCTTTCCTATCTTAAAATATTTTTGATATTTTTGCTGCTCTTTATAGGAAAGATTTGTAACATTTTGAGATATTTCTTTCTTTGTCTCCTTTTGACTTCCGAACCCGATTTCACTGACCTCTGTTGTCGGTATCTCTTTTCCACTTTGCAAAATAACTTTATCTTTTGTCATCTCCTGAATTGTAACATTTTCCAATAGTTCACCGTTCCTAAGGTTAATTCTATCAGCAGTTACTCCCATCAAAAGAGAAAAGATCGCTAAGAAAATAAGGTTTTTTTTCATAATGCCTCCAATTTATTTTAAACTATACGCTTAAATTCACATTTAATTTCATTCAACTTCACCTTATTATACAATTTTATCATAAAAATGCAAGGGCAACAAAAATAAAGAAATATAGAGGCTGGAGGCATGCCCAGCACCGTGAAACTGGTGCGGGGTGAACTTTTGAACCTTTTTATTATCATATTGCAAAAATGAGTATAAATGGTTATAATAGAATAAGGATAAAAAAATATAAACAGATACGTTTCATAATTTGAATCCGAAGGAGGTTGTATGCAAAATTTTTCTTTGTATAATCCTGTTAAAGTTATTTTTGGGAAAGGTAGTATCGAAAGGATCGGGAAATATGCTCGGGCTTTCGGAAAAAGAG
>JAUXGM010000026.1 GCA_030622125.1 bacterium
ACGTTGCTTGCATCGTGTGTCCCAAGACTGTGTCCCGGACTCTGTTTAGTGTAGAAGATTGAAATTCTCATCTTCTACCTTTTAATTCATTTACTTTTTTAAAGATGAAATTATATTTCATCTTTAACCTCAATTTTTCTGATTGAGGAATAAAAAATTTATTTAAAACAGAAAAATATTTGAGATTAATCTTTAAATTTTCAGTTATGTAATGAAATTTCGTTATTCTAAATCTTTTTAATGATTAGAAAATTAATTTTCTACTTTAAAAAAAAGATTTAATGAAAAGTGATTTAGTAAAATCACTTAAACTGAAAATTTAGATGTCTTAAAAATCCGTGTAATCCGTCAAATCCGTGGTTAAAAAAATCTTATTTCGCAAAAAACTACTTTTTCCTCTATTGGAATAATAAGTGATTTTTTCGTATAATGTATTATATGAAAAGCAAGGCAATATTTAAAAATTGGTATTCTTATTTAAAACCGCACATATTAGAGTTCAGTGGCGGGATCGTTATAATTCTTTTTATTTCCGGTCTCTCCGCCTTTGCCCCAATGCTTATTAGAACCGTGATTGATTACGGCATATTGGGAAAAGATATTCATATTCTTCTTTCTTCAACCCTCTCCTATCTTCTCATTTATTTCCTTTACTTTTGGCTAAATTTTCGGGTCACTGTTCAAATGGAAAAGCTCGGACAGGATATTTTAATAGATATAAAATCCGATACATATAAGGCATTATTGAAAAAAAAGATGGGATTTTTTTCCGAGTATTCGGAGGGAACACTTATTTCAAGGGTAGAAAGTGATGGTGAGTCGGTAAGACAATTCTTTACATCAAATACGATCAGATTATTTTCCGATCTTATTATTTTAATAGGAATGATGATAATTATGTCGGTTATCAATGTTACCCTATTCTTTTATTTAATGGTAACGATTGTTCCGATCCTAATATTTGTTGTCTATCTCTATTCAACAATGGCAAGACCAAGATATTTAAAGTATAGAAAAGTAATCGCTTCTCTTTCTTCTTTCATTGTAGAGTATTTTAAAGGAATGGAACTTGTTAAGATATTCGATAGGAGAAATTTTATAAAAAAGTTTCTCAAAAAATTGGATGCCGATTATTACAAGACAGGTTTCAAGGCAGAATATCTCAATATTATCTTTTTTAATTTTATAACCTTTGTCCAGATTGTTGGATTTGCAATTGTTCTCTGGTTCGGTGGGAAGATGATGTTAAAAGGAACTACAACGATAGGAACCCTTGTCCTTTTTATTACCTATATCAGACAATTTTTTGAACCGATAAGAAGTCTTTCCTTTCAGATAAGTGCTATTGAAAAAGCAAAAGCATCAAGTGAGCGGATTTTTGAGATACAAAAAGAAGAAGATAATATTGAATATCAAGGGGAAATAAGTCCGACCTATAATAATTTAATTGAATTTAAAAATATTGATTTTTCCTATGATAAGAATAAAAAAGTCCTAAAAAATGTATCACTTGCTATAAAAAAAGGTAAAAGAATAGCTTTGATCGGAAGAACCGGCGGCGGTAAAACAACTATAATTAAACTGCTTCTAAAATTAATAGCACCTAATAACGGAGAAATAATAGTAGACGGCAAAAAATTATCGAATCTAAAAACCAATGCTTGGCGAGAACAAATCGGTTATATTTCACAATCTATTTTTCTTTTTTCAGGTACACTTATGGATAATTTGAAGATGTTTGATAACTCAATTGAAGAAGAAGAGGTTTTTGACGCTGCAAAAAAGGTAGGTGTTTACGACTATATTAGATCATTACCAAAGGAATTCAATACCGAGGTGTTGGAAGGTGGAAGCAATTTTTCAAAAGGGCAGCAGCAACTTTTCAATATCGTTCGTGCGATTGTTAAAAAACCGAATATTCTTATTATGGATGAGGCAACCTCTACTATTGACGCAAAATATGAAAGAGCGATCGTCAAAGCATTGAGAAGGATCGCAAAAGATACGACTATGATAGCAGTTGCCCACAGAATATCTACAATAAGTGATTCAGATAAAATATTTATTATTGATGATGGCAGAATTATCCAAAGCGGAACACACCAGGACTTAATTAAAGAAAGTAATATCTATAAGCGATATAATTCCATTCTAAGCGGAGAGATAGATGAAAAATAGTGATTCAATAAAATTCGTATTAGAAAGATGGAAATATTATCCCGGAAAGGCAATACTTATTGTTCTCTTTACCATACTAAATACAGGCGTTGTCCTCCTCTATCCCTACATACTTGGGCAAATAGTCGACGGGCTTGGACAAGGTGTATCCATCAGGAATATTGCAAGATATATCCTTATTCTTATTGGTTCCGGTCTTGGAATTGTTGTTTTTTACACGATACTTCAAAGCTTACGGTTAAGTATGAATCTTATCCTTGCAAATAGGATAAGAGAAGAGATCTATTTTAAATTCACAGGTTATAAGGCTTCATTTTTCAAAAAATTTAAGTCGGGAGATGTTGTTGCACGACTCATAGATGATATGGAACGATTAACATGGTTTATGAGTTCGGGAATATTTCGCGGCCTTGAAGGATTATTTCTTTTGGTCTTTGGTCTGGTCATTCTTTTAAGAATAAATGTTCTATTAACATTGATCTCTATTGTTCCGCTTTTTGGCATTATCACGATACTCCTTTTTGCAACAGAAGAATTAATGGAGAAAAAATATAAATTGGTTCAAACATACATTTCAAAGGTAAATGATTTTTTAAACACCTCCTTTGGCGGCATCGTTTTCATTAAAGTGAGAAGCAAAAATTCGCTTTTCAATGATCTATTTAAAAGATTATTATTGGAGAGAAAGGTAAAAGAGATAGATGCTATTCAATTTGAAAATTTTGCAAATTTTTGTTATGGACTTGGTATAATGACGGCAATTGCCGTTTTTTTATTTTTTGGCGGAAAAACGGCAATAGCAGGAAAAATCACTCTTGGTAACTTTGTGGCATTTTCACAATATCTTATCGTTTTAATTGAACCGATGTTCTCATTGAGTTTTTTTATACTGGCGCATGCAAGGTCAAAAGCATATATCGGACGATTAAGACAGCTTTTGAATGATGCAAATAAAGAGGATGCAACAAGGAATAAGGATATAAGCGAATTTAAAAGGAAAATTTTATTTAAAGATGCTTCACTTGGTTATGATGACAAAATTATCCTTCATGATCTGAATTTTTCAATAAAAAAAGGTGAAAAGATCGGCATTATCGGTGATGTCGGTGCAGGAAAAACGACCTTATTAAAGGGAATACTTGGGATAATTCCACCGGATAAAGGAACCATAGCTATTGACGATATTTCGGTTTCAAGTATTACATATCATTCAATATCAAAGATATTCGGCTATACCCCACAGGAAAACATTCTATTTACAACGAGTATAAAAGATAATATAACTTTTTCAGAAAATTCTATCCGTGAAAAAAAAATCATAAGATCTCTAAACATTGCGGAATTTGAAAAAGACCTGTCGGAATTTAAAAATGGTATTGACGAACAACTTGGAACTTCCGGTAAAACATTATCCGGGGGACAGAGGCAGCGGATAGCTATTGCAAGAGCGATCGTTTCTTCACATAGTATATACATATTTGATGATATAACATCATTTCTTGATCCTGAAACGGAATACCAACTCATTCACAAATTGGGAAGTGAGATAAAGGATAAAAATGTATTCGTTGTTTCCTATCGCCCCTATACGCTATCCAATATGGACAGGATCATTTTGCTAAAAAACGGCAAGATAGATAAAATTGATACGCATAAAAATTTATTAAAAAGAAGTGTTTACTACAGGGATCTTCTCTTATTTGAAGGGCGGTAATTCAGACAAATAAATAATTTTCTATTTCGTAAAAAGTTGTCGTCCAAAAATATTTGCCAAAAAACGTAAATTGTGTTAAAATAATACTATGAACAAAAAAGGTATTCGGGAGTTACTATGAAAATAGATATTAAATTGAACGGGCAAAGAAAAAGTTTTGAGGTAGATCCTTCTGAAAAAGTGCTCGATTTCTTAAGAAGAATCGGTCTTAAAGGTGTAAAAAAGGGATGTTCAACCGGAGATTGCGGTAGTTGTGCCATTATTTTAGATGGGAAGATCGTCAATTCCTGTATGTTATTCGTTGGTCAGATAGATGGGCATACAATTGAAACAATTGAGGGACTGGGAACCATTGAAGAACCACATCCTATACAAAAGGCATTTGTTGAAGAGGGAGCTGTGCAATGCGGATTTTGTATACCCGGAATGATACTTGCCGCAAAAGCACTTTTGGATAAAAAACCGACACCTTCAATTACCGATATAAGAACTGCACTTTCAGGTAATCTATGTAGATGCACGGGATATGTCAAGATAGAAAAAGCGGTGCTGAAAGCAGCAAAAATGATGAGGAAAAAATGAAATTCAAAGAAGTAAATAAAAATGTAAATAAGGTTGACGGACTTTCTCTTGCAACGGGGAGAGCGAAATTTGTTGACGATGTGGATTTCAAAGATCTACTTATTATAAAATTTTTAAAAAGTCCGATAGCACATGGCATTATAAGATCAATAGATACATCAAAAGCAGAGAAAATAAAAGGGGTTCATTTAATTTTACATCATAATAACTGTCCGTACATATCACATACAACAGCTGGACAGGGGTATCCCGAGCCTTCCCCTTATGATACTTATATGTTTGACAAAAAGGTCAGATATGTCGGGGATTATGTTGCTCTTGTGGCAGCCGAAACAGCTGATATCGCTGAAAAAGCATTGAAAAAGATCAAGGTTGAATATGAAGAACTCCCCTCCATATTGGATCCGCATTATGCAATGAAAAAAAATGCTCCTATAATACATGATGAGAGATCATCCACCGGGATATATAATAAGAAAAAGAATATTGCAGGTCATGTCAAAGTTCAGGTTGGGAATGTTGAAAGGGCATTAAAGGATTCGGATGTTGTATCCGAATTCGAAGTAGAAACACATTATAGTCAGCATACACCTATTGAGCCGCATATTACAATTACCTATCTTGATGAAAAAGGAAGATTGATAATACGGACATCTACACAGGTACCATATCATGTGAGAAGGATATGTGCTCATGTTCTTGATATACCTGAGAAAAAGATCAGGGTAATAAAACCGCGCATAGGCGGTGCCTTCGGAACAAAACAAGAGGTCTATCTTGAATATTATGCGGGTAGAGTAACGCTTCTTACGGGATTACCGGCTAAGATTGAACTTACGAGAGAGGAGGAATTTTTATCAAGAACACGCCATCCGATGATCGTTAAAATAAAACTTGGAGCAAGTAAAAAAGGAATATTAAATGTTATTGATATGGATGTTATTTCGAATACAGGAGCTTACGGTTCTCATGCTCTTACCGTTATGTTCAATGCCGGAAGCAAGTGTCTTCCTCTTTACAAGGCGGAAAATGTTCGGTTCGTTGGAACGACCGTCTATACAAATCTGCCGGTTGCAGGGGCATATAGAGGCTACGGTGCAACACAAGGTTATGCCGCATTAGAACAAGCAATGGATGTCCTTGCCGAAAAATTAAATATGGATCCTGTAAAACTACGACTGCTGAATCATATTAAAAAAGGCGAAACTTCACCTATATTTGCCGCTTTGGGAGAAGGGAAAAAGGGTGTTCCTCAATATATTAAATCCATTCGATTAGATGATATAATTGAATGGGGATCAAAAAAAATCCAATGGGAAAAGAGAAAACCATACACTAAAAAAACAGGAAGATACAGAAAGGGTAAAGGTATGGGTATCTTTATGCAGGGATCCGGCATTCCTCTTGTTGATATGGCATCTGCTTCGATCAAGATCAATGATGACGGTTCGTTTAATCTTTTAGTCGGGGCAACGGATCTTGGAACCGGTTCCGACACTGTTCTTTCCCAGATAGCAGCAGAGGCGTTAAAAACGACCACCGATAATATTGTTATCTATTCATCCGATACCGATATGACGCCATTTGATGTCGGTGCCTATGCCTCATCTACAACTTATATATCCGGTGGTGCGGTTAAGGTAACGGGAGAAAAAGTCTTGACCCAAATCAAAAAAGTTGCAGCAGAGATGCTAAAATGTGATATAAAGGATATTGAATGTGAAAATAGAATTGCAAAGAACAAGAAAAATAATAAGAAAAAAACTTATGGAGATATAGCGAAATACGGACTCTATGAAAAAAATCAATTTCAGATCGGGTATATCGGATCTCATATCTCACCGGTTTCTCCTCCACCTTTTATGGCTGTCTTTGCAGAGATCGAAGTTGATATATGGACGGGTAAAATAAAGGTTTTAAAATATGTATGCGGTGTTGACTGCGGCACGGCGATCCATCCCAAACTTGCAGAAGGACAGGTTGAGGGTGCTGCTGTAAACGGACTTTCTTATGCATTGACAGAGGGTTATATATTTGATAAAAAAGGAAGAATGCTCAATAATAATTTTCAAGATTACAAAATATTTAATATAGAAGACATCCCAAAACTTGAAATAAAATTATTTCCGAGTTATGAACCGAGTGGACCTTATGGGGCAAAGAGTGTTTCCGAGATTGGAATAAACGGACCGGTACCGGTTCTTTCAAATGCCCTTTACAATGCTGTGGGTGTCCGACCTACGCGGTATCCGCTAAGTTCAGAATATGTATTGAAATTACTTGAAGAAAAATGAAGATCCTAATTAAAAATATTGACACATTGGAAACGGTAACAAAGGGAAGATTCAATAATTACGACATTTTGATCAAGGACAAAATAATAAAAAAAGTAGCAAAAAATATTTGTGAAACTGTTGATAGAACAATAGATGCAAGTTCATTGGTTGCATTACCCGGTTTTATTAATACACATCATCATTTTTATCAAACATTTACAAGAAATCTTCCAAAATCGCAGGATGTCTCACTTTTTGATTGGCTCAAGTTCCATTATAAAGTATGGGAAAAATTAAATCCCGAAGACATCTATTTGAGCGGACTTACCGCAATGGCTGAAATGATGCTTACCGGAGTAACGACCACAACGGATCATTTGTATCTTTATAAAAACAATCAATTTGATAACTGGATAGAGAATGAGATTCAAGCTGCAAAAGAGATCGGCATGAGATTTTATCCGGGAAGAGGTTCAATGTCTCTATCGCAAAAGGACGGGGGGCTTCCACCTGATAGTGTTGTACAGGATGAAGCAAGGATAATGGCACATTGTGAAGATATTGTCAATAAATATCATGATCGGGAACGATTATCGATGCTCCGAATCTCTCTTGGTCCTTGTTCTCCCTTTTCAGTGACACCGGAACTCTTAAAGGTTAGTGCCGAATATGCAAAAAAGGAAGAGCTCCTTCTACACACACATCTTGCGGAAACAAAAGATGAAGAAAAGTTTTGCATCGGAAAATTTGGACATAGACCCTACGATTATATGAAGGATCTTGGATGGGATAATGATAGAGTCTGGTATGCCCATGCTGTTCATCTGAATAACAAAGAGATTGCCGATATGGCAAAAAACGGCATCGGCATCTCTCATTGTCCGTCATCAAATATGCGACTCGGCTCCGGTGCCGCTAAGATCCCGGAGATGTTAAAAAAAAGAATAAATGTTTCACTTGGAGTTGACGGTTCCGCATCAAACGATACATCTGATTTTCTTGCCGAAATGAGGCAAATGCTTTTGCTTGGCAGGGTAGCCTGGGGTGCCGGTGCGATAAAAACAATGGATGTAATTAAAACAGCAACGATCGGTGGTGCAAATGTTCTGCACTGGAATGATACCATCGGTTCTATTGAAGAAGGGAAGGCAGCAGACATAACTCTCTGGGATTTGAATGATGTCTCTTATATCGGAGCACAGAGCGACCCTATTGCTGCTTTGATCTTCTCGGGTCGTTGTCATCAGGCAAGGTATGTATTTGTAAATGGCGGGATCACCGTTGAGGACGGTCATCTTAAAAATATTGATGAGCAGATGCTTATAAAAAGGGGAAAAACAGCCAGTTCAAGATTATGGAAACGAGCAGGGATCATTTAAAATGAAAAAAGGACTCTTTATAAAATTAATGGAATGTTTCCCATTGGAATCTATAAAAGAAGATTTTAATAAATTGATATACAACCGAACTTATTTAAAAGCAATGGAGTATCGTTTTATTGTTGGAGATAATTTCGGATTAGCCGGATCTATGGGAACCGGTAAAACCTCCATCTTGAATTATTTAGAAGAAAAGATCCGTGCTAAAAATATGGGAGTTTGTATTAGAATAAACAGTTCCCTTTGTAATGAAGATATATTTTTTCGACTCCTCCTTTTTGAGCTTTTAAAGAATAATATCGTTAAAAAGATCTTTAATAAAGATATAAAGGAGTACAAAAAATATATTTACTCAACTCAATCATTAGAAGATTTTCTTAGATCGTTGATCTATTTTGAGCCAAGAAAAGAACTTGATCATGCTCGGGTCATTACATTATACAAAGAATATTTAAAGGAGCAGTTTAGTTCCAATGCCGATGTTGATTTTATATTTAATACATATACATTAAAAAATATAATTGTTGAAATGCTTAGGAAAAGTCCGCGCCGCATATTCATTTTGGTAGATGATTATGATAAATTTATGGTTGACCCTATGTCAAGAGAGGGAGGTGAAAATAGATTGGGACTTTTTCTGTCTTCCATAAAGGAATTTACCGAATTTTCAAAGACAACATGGGTTTTTGCATTGCCACGATCATACTACGAAAAATTCAAGATAGGAATGCCGTTTTCAAATCAACTGAATTTTCTTGGAATGTTTTCGGAGGTCTATATTACCCTTCCTTTTAATTTTACCGAATTAAGAAAATATATTACGCAAAGAATTGAAAAATTAGATTTATATCAACCGAATTTTATAGATGAAACGGCATTAAAATTACTCTATGTTATGACCAAAGGAAATCCAAAAATGATAAATTATGTGATTAAAAGCGGACTTTACAATTGTAAGATAAGAAATGGTAAGAATTTAACGATTGATGATATGGTATCCGTTCTGTTGGTTAACGGGAAATACGATAAAAGAGATGGTGAAATAATCAAATATATATCTCAAAACAAACAAACATTCTCAAATGATAAATTACTTTTAGAGATATTGGGTGTAGATAATATCGCACTTATGATGAGACTTAACCGTCTTTTAAAAAAAGAACTTATTTCCTTTAAATTTTTTGAAGGCATTAAATATTTTCAATTAAACTATGAAGAAGAATGATAATATCGGGATATTATATCTTTTTATACTTTTAATCATTTTTAGCCTTCTTTTTCTTAATTTTTATACTATTACACCATTTAAGATCTCTGCAATAGCGGATAATTATATAATTCTTAAAAATAAGCAGAATGAGATTATTAGGGTTTATGTCAATGAAAAATTTCGTGGAATGAAAATAGATAAAATATTATTCAACTCAGTCGTAATAGAAAAAAAAGATTATGTCATAAACGATACTCTAAATATTGGAAGGCATTTAAAAATTAGGGAACTCTTTTAGAGACGAGAAATTGCTTAATGTTCTCTATTGCGTCGTCTGTTTCAAGATATTTTATTTCAACATTCGGATCAAGCTGAGAAAAAAATGTTTCCGCATGATTTTTTTGTTGTATCCTCTTATCAAGTATGAAGATACCACCCTTATCTGTTTTTGTTCTAATTAACCGTCCTGTCGCTTGTTTAAAGGAAAGTTTTGCCGCTTGACGCATATAATTCGGAAAAACAGCGGATCTTTTCTTTACTACAATATCATTTGGCGGCAGATAAGGCATCTTGAATATGACAAGGTATTTCAATATATCTCCGGGAAAATCGATTCCGTACCAATACGCTTTTACACCTAAGAGGACACTGTTCTTTTTAGTTCTGAATATTTCATTTATATATTCTCTATACCAGATACCGCTTTTTTGTTTTAACAGATTGATCTTATGAGAACTATCTTTTGATAAAGCATCATAGGTGTAATTCATATCGGCATAACTTGTAAAAAGGATCATTAAGCTTTCCTTGAAATGATCTATGAGTTTTTGAAGTGAATGGACAGCACTTTTTCTAAAACTTTCCTTATCCTGAAAAGAATAATAGGGGATATCATTCACTACATATACCTTCATTTGCCTTTTGAGGTTAAATAATTGTGGTATCTTCTTCCATTGAAAGTCCTCTAAACCTATCAGGTCACAAAAAAAATCCAAACTATTGTCAACCGATATTGTGGCAGATGTAAATATCAGGGTTTTTGTTTTTGGATAAAAATGTTTTTGCAGCAATCTTTTTGCAATTACGGGACGTATTGAAAGAGTCCATCCACCGTTCCAATCGCTTGAAAATAAGGATAGCCAATCCGTATCATCGGATACCTCTTCTTCTAATGTCCCTTTTAAAAGAGTGTCATATATTGACTCCAAATCCTCAATTGTATTTGAGATACGCATGTTAAGGTAGAGGTCTTTTTCAATTTCTTCCTTATATTCTTCATTCAACTCCGAAATAAAAAGTGAGAGCTGTCTTATATCTATTTTGATCTTACCGAGAAATTCAATGATCGGTTTCCAGTTATCATTTTCAATTTCATCATAGATGTTTCCTTCAATCGGTTTTCGGGGATCAAAAAGATGGTTATTCCCAAGTTTAATCCGAATTTTACTTATTATTCTCTTGATCCTTGCCATAGCAGATCGCTTTTTATTCATTGGAATAGCATTATTTTCCAATAAAAGTTCACCCAGTGTTTTGAAATGAGTTCTTTTTGAAGAAGAAATTGCTTTTAAGACCTTAAAAATATAATAACTTGAGATTTCCTGTGTATAGGAAGAACAGGCGGCATCATCAAACTTATCCGCTTCATCAATAATACAATTAATCTCCTCAAAATTACCGTCTGCAACATAAGAGAGCATATTCCAGTGGTTGACAATTGCGATATTGGCATTTCGTACCTTTTTGATAGCGGTGAAATATGGACATTCATTGAAAAATTTACATTTCCTACCGGGACAGTCATTCCTTCGTGCCATAATCTCATAAAAAATATTGGAATATTCGGTTTCATCTACTAATTTTTCCGGAAATATAAAAAGAGGCAATGAATCTTGTATCTGTGCATCAATAAATTGTGTAACCAATCCAAAAATAACAAGCGCTACTTTTTCATCTGCAAAGAGGTTTCCCGATTTTTTATTAAGAAGTTCTATCTTTATAAGACAGGGATAATTTTCTCTTCCAAATAAAATTGCAGTTCTCATCGGAGGTAGTAAGCTTTTAAGGAATTTTATCTCTTTTTTATATATTTGTATCTGCAATGATTTTGTATATGTGGAGATAAATATCGGTGTTTTTTTTAAGTAGGAATGTAAAATAGCAGGAATTAGATAGCCAAGTGTTTTTCCGGTTCCCGTCGGTGCTTCAATCGCCCAGAGCTCATTCTTGTTAAATGCTTGATTTACAAGATGTGCGAATTCATTTTGAGGTTCTCTATCGGAAAAATTACTATATTTTTTTTGTATTGCCTTAAATATCTCATCAATCTTTTTATCATCAATAGGAGTATTCTTTTCTTCTCTTTCATTTTTTGTTTCATTGAATCTAAGAAAAGTTCTAAATAGTTCCTCTATCGAAACAGATCTTTCGCTTGGAAAACTATGGCTGCTGTAATATTTTGAACCTTCAATTAATATTAAAAGATCTCCAAATTTTTTATCATCGGTTGTTCTATGAAGAGTTCTTACGGATTGAACAACAAATTGTTGAAATAATAGCGGTTTCAAGAAGAATTTTTTGAGTAAGGTTTCAGTTGCTTTTTGCAATCTGTTTTTATCTTCTAAATCAATTTCAAGGTTCTGATAGATAACCTCAGGCGTAAATGCCATATCATTCGGTGAAAGAAAAAAAGCAATATCTTTTAATGAAAGACCTGTTATTTTATTGTCTTCGGATATTGTTACATTTAAATAGGCAATGACCTTACTCATTAAAATAACTGACTATCTTTTCAACGCTTTTAAAATAAGCCTGTGAAACACTGGAATCGGGAAAAACCTCTATTATCGGAGCACCTTCATCTCCTTGTATTGTAACCTTCGGATCTATCGGTACCTTTCCCAATAATGGAACATTAAATTTTTCAGAAACCATACTTCCGCCACCTTCGCCGAAAATATAATGCTTTTTGCGGGTATCGGGACATTCAAAGTAACTCATATTTTCAAGAAGCCCGATAACGGGTATATTTAGTTTTTGAAACATTACTATTCCCTTGATCGCATCAATATATGCTATTTTTTGAGGTGTTGTAACGATAATAACCCCATCTATTTTTGCACTCTGTGCAAGAGTTAACTGGACATCACCGGTTCCGGGTGGAAGGTCGATAAATAAGTAATCCAATTCAGGCCATTCAACCTCCGTCATAAATTGTTTCAGTGCACCGGTAACAAGCGGTCCTCGCCAGATAACAGGTGTATTTTCTTCTAAAAAATAACCAATAGACATCATTTGAATTCCAAAATTTTCTATTGGCAATATCTTATTCTTTTCATTAGCGAAAGGCTTTTCCGATTCTGTTCCCATCATTGTCGGAACAGATGGTCCCCAGATGTCTGCATCCAAAAGTCCGACCTTATATCCCTTCTTTGCCATTGCAATTGCAAGACTAACGGTAACGGTTGATTTTCCAACACCGCCTTTTCCCGACCCGACCGCAATAACATGTTTGATATTTCCCAATAACTTTTCATCGGATTTGATATTTACATTTTTGTTAAGGTTGACATCATTTACATCTTTTTTTAAAAGTTCCACACTAATATTTTTTTCAGGATATTTTGAGGACATTTTTTTAAGTATTTCTTTCTTAATTGATTCATATTTTTTCATATTCGTAATATTTTGCAAGACAACGGATATCTCATTTTCAAGTATGAAATCCGCTGTTTTAACCATTCCAAAATCAACAATATCCCTATCCATTTCCGGGTATTTAATAGTTTTTAAGACATTTAAAAGTTTATCCATAATATACTCCAAAATTATTTAACATTTTATACTATAACACTTAAAAAGTCAAATCTGTGATTAAAAAAATCTTATTTTGCAAAAAGCTAAAACCATAAATAATTTGATTTTTGGGATTAAAAAAGATATAATCAAATATATGAAAAGATATAAAATCAAAATAACAAAAAGGCAGATTGGTAAGATGGTGAGTCCATTAGATAGGATGAAAGAAGGAGATGATATTGGAAGATTATAACATCTATAAGGTGATATATACGAACATGGTTCAGATATATCCTTATTTTGGCAGTATATACGAACCTCTTTCATATATAAACAAGTTATATGCAATAAATTCAGAGCCCCTTATCAATAAATATATACCCCTCCAATTATTGTGTTCAATAATGGGTAATAAGAAATCAATCAATTTAGGTGATAACACATGAACGCGAAGGCAATAGTATATTGTGACAATCAATTCGGGAAGATGGATGGAAAGATCACGAATGGACTTGTTAGGTACTCTAAAAAGTATGAGATTGTCGGTATTATTGACAGCTCAAAAGTTGGTATGGACGCTGGGGAATATCTCGATGGAATAAAAAACGGGATACCGATATTCCATGACCTCGATGACGCTATCGAAAGGTTAGAGGAGCGTCCAGAATATTTCATATATGGCATTGCACCCCTTAAGGCGTTTCTTACGAAGGAACAGCGGAAGCTAGTGTTCAAGGCCATAGAAAAGGGGATGGATATTGTAAACGGCCTCCAAGAGTTCTTTACCGACGATGAAGAGTTTATGCGAAAGGCAGAGGAATATGGCGTTAAATTATACGACATTAGAAAGCCTCCGGCGAAAAAAGATCTTCATCTCTTCTCCGGGCGCATTCTTAGAGTCAATATACCAATAGTGACCATACTTGGCACAGACAGCGCAGTTGGAAAGAGAACCACTTCTATACTACTTGCGGAAGCACTGAAAAAAGCAGGTTTGAACGTTGCATTTGTGGCAACTGGCCAGACAGGATTGATTCAAGGCGCAAAGTATGGCGTTGCATTAGATGCTATTATCGAGGAATTTATGACAGGGGAGATAGAAAACGCAGTTATGGAGGCATATGATACGGAATATCCAGACATAATCATAGTTGAAGGCCAGGGCGCATTGAGCCATCCAGCATACCTTAGTTCATGCGCCATTATACGGGGTGCGAGACCACGGGCAATCATAGTTCAGCACCCTCCAAAAAGAAAGAACATCGGAGATTTCCCCTATATACCAATGCCAACCCTGGAAAGTGAGATAGAGCTATTAGAGGTTTTTTCAAGATCAAAGGTAATTGCCATCACACTCAACCATGAAGATATGACGGGTGAGGAACTCAAAGAGACCATAATCGAGTATGAAAAGAAGTTCCAACTACCAACGACAGATGCTCTAAAGTATGGATGCGAAAAGCTTGTTAAAAGGATATTCAAAGTATTTCCAGAATTACTAAAAAAATAGTGATTGATATGACATCACCCTATGTGATGAAAAAATATGTGAACGACCTGTAGCCCCATTCCTTCAAACATCGTTTCAAGGCTTTTATTATCCATTGCTCTTTTCATGGATGCCTTGAATATTTCGAAAGGAAGCCAACCAGTAATACCTCATTTATACCCTATTTCCATGTTATTGTTAGCTAAAAAGGGTTATACCTTTTAACCAACCTGATTCGGGGTCGAAAACTAAAGCAAAATTGATTGATATATCTGGTTTTATGGATATACAAGAAGGGAGCTGGGCTTCAGATACCCGCCAGCCGTTAGCCGTAATAATTCAAAATGGAGGTTAAAAATAATGAATCAAGAAAAATTTTTTAGAAAAGAAGACTTGAAAAAGCCGATAATATTAGTTTTTATTGCAGTTTATATTTTTAGGTTTACCTTTTCTGTTTTTGAAGTTCCGAAAAAATTCACTGGCATCTATGGGTCTTACAAGCAAAGACTGGAAAAAAAATCTTTGGGTCGGTTTTATTGTTTTTCTGGCATTGGCTATTCCGAATGCTTTTTTTGTTAGTAATACAGGAGGCGAAATTCTAAATAGCCAATAATAACAGAACACCAATTACCAGGTCACCGGGGCACAAGTCAAGTGTAATTCAAAACCGGTTTTGTCTTGTCATTCCTGCAAAGCCTGTCCTCGACTCCGATCGGGGAGCAGAAATCCATCTTTTATTTTTTACTTCTTCACTTCTCACTTGCAACGCAGTTGTCTGTCATTCTGAACGAATGTGAAGAATCTATCTTTTTCCGTCATTGCGAGGGAATAAAATGACTGTAGCAATCTCGTTATTTGTAAATTAATGTCCTACGACAAATTCAAAAGATTTGTAAACCACAGCTCCCCTTTTTACGCTTTTATTCGTGTTATTTGTACTAATTCGTGTAATTTGCATTAAAAAAAAACTTGACTTTTAAATTTAAAATGATATAATGATGCAAATTTTGATAATGAGAATAAAAAAGCAAAATCAACTTAATTGCCCGCAATTACTTCAAATTAAATCTATCATTACCCCCCCCCCATTCGGTATAATTCTTGTTATACTCGTTTTAAACAGAAAATATAACCCAAAAATATTAAATTCGGTTGCTCTTTATATAAAGATCATTTCTATTAGGAAAACTAAATTTACTCGGTTGTTCCCACACAAAATTGTGTGGGGGAAATGAAACTGTTCTTTGAAAGTATTATGATTATGGTTTGATGATAAAGAAAAAATCGAAATTTAGTTTTTTTAACAAGTTAGAAAACAGTCATTTAAAAGATTGTTATTTGCAAATCTCTTGTGTGAAATTACTAAGGCATAATGGCAGATGGTCATTGTTCTTAGTTTCAAATAGAGACAAAGTACGAGTGCATTATTGGCTTTTGCACTTAAAAAATAAGCCGAGATATTTAATTAATTTAAAGGAGAAAATTATGTTTAAAAATAAAAAACATATAGTTATTGCGATGGTAGCAATAATTGCTTTGGTTGGTTTAATTTATGCGGGTTGCTCAAAATCTGCGGATATGCAGACAACACCTGGTACAAATCAGGTAATGTCAACTATGGATGTTCAATCTACTGCTGTAGATTGTGAAAATTGGACATGGGAAGAATTGAATGAATGGGCTGAACCTATTGCAAAGACCCTTGACTGTAAGGCGTTCAATGAGATGGTCAGGACAGATAAATGTTTTAAAATATGGTTTAATGAATGGTGTGAAAGAGAAAAAGAAGCAGGAAATGCTACGCTTATTGAAAGAAAAGAATTCCATGCAGATGAACATACGACCGGTCCAAATTGCGGTGTAGTAGATGAGGGAAATGATAATTGTTTCAACGGCGATTTTGAAAAGCTCGATGCATGGGTTCAAAAAATAATTGACAGAGGAAATGAAAAAGAAGTAATGAATAAAATGAATCATAATCCCTGTGCAAGAAAATGGATGAGGGAGATGGGTTTGCTTACTGAGGCGACAGCAAATGGTTATGTAGAGGACTGGAAGTATACTTCAATTAATTATCCAAAGTGTCCTCTTGCTGGCTGTGATGGAAGTTGCGAGGTTATAAACTATCAATATACTTTTTTAGATGATGATGGTTTTAGTTATTATGAGAGCGGTCGCCAAGTAAATTGCAACCAATAAATAAATAGATATTTAGACTTAATTGTAGGTTAATAAGGAGAATGTATGAAAAAGTTGATGGTTTTTCTATATGTTTTTATTGCTTTAAAGGTATTTTGCATAGATTATCAGATTATTTATAGTAAAGATGGAGGACAGATCTATATCTTTAATAGGAATATAAATGTTCAAATTTTAAGCTCTCAAGATACCAATTCAGATATTTATTTTTTATTGTTCTCAGAAAAAATTGTCAGAATGTTAAAAGAGGTTAGTGAATTTTTCCCGGAAAATTCTATATCTAAATGTCGATCAATTTTTTATTTTCCCACTGTATTGTATGAAAATAATAAAGAAATTTCTAAAAAGATCTATACAAAAGTAGGGGAAAACTCCTATTCTGTAAGAAAGAAAAACATTTTTTCATTTAATTTAAACCCCACTTCTTTTAATTTTTTTAGTTTTAGACTTAATTTACATGAGATATTGGAAAGTTTACTTCATGATGTATCTAATTTTAACAATGTTTCTGAAGAATCAAGGAAGACAAGATGGTTTTTTGATGGTATGGTAGAATTTTATTCAAGGTACTTTGTATTAAAAATATCGGAAAATATGAATTACATTTTTGATTTTAAGTCATCATATAAAAAGGTAAAAAAGAACAAATTGCAAAACTTAAAAAATTTTATTTATCCTACTCTTTATAAAAGTTCAAATGATTTAGGATCTCCATCTCCTAAGGAACGAGAAAAGTTAATAGAAAAAAAATTAGAAAAAGCTGTAAAAAAAAGAGCAAAAAGTGAACACGCTGATGAAATAAAAGCTTATCCCTGTTCTGAAATGATAATTTTATATATATCTTATAATGATCCGGAAAAATTTTTAAAGGAAATAATAAAAAGATTGCAGGTGTATGGTAAACCTATAAATAATCTATATTTATTTAAAATAATTAAGGAAATTACAGGTTACAATGTTGAACCATGGTATAATGATTACCCAAAATTTTGGAAGAAACACCGAAAAGAGATAAAAAGAATGATATACAAAAAGGAAAAATAATTTATATTCTCCAAAATTGTGAAATACCGGTAAACTGAAAAATATACTATCAAATATTGTTTTTTATAGTAGAAAAGGTTAAGATATACCGGGTATGTGTTAATATAGGAGATGCTAAATGTTTAAAAAATGTTGATAGTTGTATTGCATTTATGGGGACGATGGTTGATTTTGTTGTTTTTTTTAACATAATTCCGAATAACACAGAACTTATAATAATATTAACAAAAATCCACTTAAATTAAACATATTATTTATTGTATATTAAGGAAGAATCCGGGACACACCAATAGAAGTAAGAAGTGAAGAAGTGGGAAGTGACGAAGTAGAAACAAATCAATAACTCGGAACTCGCAACTCGGGACTCGCAACTATTTGAGGTAATGTCCCTTTTTTAATAGGTTTTGGAGATTAATATTGTTTTTCTTTAATCTCTATTCCTAAATCTTCCTCAATGCTTCCGCCGGTTCTAATTTCTGAGCATATCTTGCGGGGATCATCGATGAAAGTGCCGGGATTATTATGGAAAGAAATATTGTAATAATGAGCATTAGATAATTCGCTTTTGGTCTTATAATATATTCTATCGGCAGATCGATCCCCGACATGATTTCTTTAAAATTTATTCCTACTTTTCCAACCCAGATCACTACGAGATAACCTACTATCGAGCCGAGAATTCCACCGCAACCGCCGATAATCCCGCCTTCATAAATAAAATTAAGATAAATTTCTCTATCCGTCATTCCCAATGCTTTTAGAGTGCCGATCTCGGGTAATCGTTCAAATATTGATTTCATGATAGTATTTATAACGACAAACGATGCCAGAAATAATATCAATGCTTCAATGAAATAAAAAATATAGAATTCGACACGGATAGTTTCATAAAAAGCCCCCATTTGAGTTTTGAAATTCCGAGCCACTGTTCCCGGAGAAATTATTTTATTAATCGCCGCTTCCACCTTTTCTGTTATTTTTATCGTCTTTGTAAAAATATAAAGCTCCGTTGCACTATCTTTCATTTTTAATAATTTCCTTGCATTAGCAAGATCGATAAAGAAAACATTCTCGTCAAACATAGTAATTCCAAATGAAATGATCCCCTTCACTTTTAACTTTATCCCATTTAATCCGCCCTCTGATGTTTTAGTGGCAAGAAGGAGTTTATCTCCCACTTTTGCACCTATC
>JAUXGM010000071.1 GCA_030622125.1 bacterium
CTCTTTTATGGCTTTTTGGATTTTTATATTTTTTTCTTTTACTATTTACTATTAACGATTTACTATTCACTGATTTTAATATTGTTTTTCACTAACCTTTAACCTCTGTATTTCCCTTCTTTCCTTAACACCTTTTTTTTAAAAATGAAAAATTCCAGAAAAATGGAAAATTTAAGAAATAAGTTTTCCAATATAATAGAATATAATAAATGGTATAAATCTTGCACGAAAATTTAGATTTATAAAAGGAGACTTAAATGAAGAAGTCTGTAATATTATTTTTGGCTTTACTTTTAGTAATTAGCGGTTTTGCTGCAAAAGAATGGACAATTATCGTATATTTGAACTGTGACAATAATCTTGAGCCTTTTGGAATTACAGATTTTCTGGAAATGTCTTCCGTTGGTTCGGATGCAAATATTAACATCGTTGTTCAAATGGATAGAGCAACCGGATATAGTACTACCTATGGAAATTGGACTACCTGCAAAAGATTTTATATAACACAGGGAATGACGCCTGATGCATCAAATGCACTTTCTGATCTCGGTGAGGTGGATATGGGAAGAGCAACAACACTTTCTACCTTTGTCAATTGGGCAATTGATAATTATCCCGCAAATCATTACCTTGTTGATTGCTGGAATCACGGTGACGGTTGGACAAAAGGTGTTGCAATACATGGTGGTATATTTAAGGACTTTTCCAATGATAATTCATCCGGGAATTCAATATCGGTTGCAAACGGTGAACTTGATAGTGCTCTCTCAACTATAAACAATCATATTCACCAGAAAATTGATCTAATCGGTTTTGATGCCTGTCTTATGAATATGTTTGAGGTAAATGAAGTATGTTCCCCTTATGCAGATTGGTTCGTCGGATCGGAAGAACTCGAAGGGGCGGACGGATGGGTTTACGATTCCTTCCTCGGACCGCTTGCCCAAGCAAACGGGCAAATGACACCACAGGAATTAGGGGATAAGATCGCTTCAACCTATGTCGCTTCAAATCAATCAACACAATCTGTAATAAATTTGGCAGAGGCAGCAAATTTCAAGACCAAACTCAATGCCTTTGCTGTTTCTATGATGCAGGCACGCGGTGGAGGATACGGTTCAACAATAGAATCATTGATAAACAATACAACCCATTTTTTACAGGGATATTTATATTATTCTCCTGAAAGTGATTACAGGGATCTCGGGGATTTTTTAGACAAGGTAATTGCATCATCTCTTCCTCCGTATTCAATTTCAAAAGCACAAGATCTGAAAAATTACTTTACAAATATTGTATATTCCAATTATACAAGGGGAACAGGTTATGCAAATTGCGACGGTATTGCAATCTATTTACCGCTGCCTTCCAATTATTCAGCAAATAAAACATTATATACAAAACTTCCCATTGCCGACGGTGATTGGGATGAATTTATTGAAGGCATTTCAATGACACCTCCCAACCCTACTGTAAATCTTGCATATTATTCAAATATCATTGATGACAGTGTGGGAGGGAATAATGACGGTGACCTTGATGGCGGTGAAACGGTGGATCTTGATATTACCCTCATAAATAATGAAGGTAAGAATCTGACAGGCGTTAGCGGAATACTTTCAACGATAAATATATACACCACAATAAATACAGATTTGGCAAATTATCCTGATTTTGGTACGAAGGCAAATAATAAAAAACAGACCTCTCTAACTCCCTACAACTTTTCGGTTAATAAAACTTGTCCGGCTGGAGAAAATATTGATTTTCAACTGAATCTCACAACAGATCAAGGTGCCAATACTGTTTTTTTTACTATTACCGTAGATCAAATGGCTCCAAAGGTTGTAAATCTTATCTATGATAACCATATAATAGATGATTCAATTGGCGGTAATAACGATGGGAATGCCGATGCAGCGGAAGATATTAATGTAACGATAACATTAAAAAATACGGAAATTGACGGTGCAACCGGTGTAAGTGCCACCATATCAACATCAAATTCATACACAACAATTAATTCAAATAGTTCTACCTACCCCGATATTGCAAGCGGTGCAACCGGTCAGTCGGATACACCGTATCAGATATTTATTTCAACAAACTGTCCCGCCGGTGAGGTCGTTTTATTTGATATAGATATTACGGCAAATGAAGGAATATGGACGGATACTTTCACCATAACTGTGGATAGACCCTATGAACCTGTTTTATATAGCGGTTCAGATGTTCTACTTTTCCCTTCATGGTCTCATTCGGGAGATCCGCGGAAGATCGTTTACATTGTAAAGACAGGAGCGGGAACGGAAATAAGGATAAAGAATTCTGACGGTACGGGAAGCGAAACCGTTGTTGCAGATACTTCAAATAGTGTTTCACATATCTCTCAGATCTGTTGGTCGCCCGATGATCAGTATATCTTATTTGCGGGAATGGACCCAATAAGAATCCTTATATCCAAAAGTGACGGAAGTTCGATTGGAAATTCTCAATTGATGCAGCCGGATTCTTCTGTTCATTACTATAAATTCATTGATCCAAATTGGACGGACAGCTTAAATCAACCGGATGGTAAGGAACGGATTACCGTCTCTGTATCGGGCGATATATGGACCTATATTCCTTATGATACTACTTATGATTCCGGACTTCTACGCATTACGGCACTTTCCGATAACGAACTGGATATGACAAAGGTTGATAAATATTTTCAACCGATATGGAGTCCGGATAATACAAAGATCGCATTTGTCAGAAGACCTGCAACAAGAACAAACAGGGTTGCAAAGACGGATATATATGTTGTTGATGGTGTTCTTGATATTATTTCCGGCACAAATACTTATGTCGGCAGTCTAACAGATCCGAGAATGACTTTGGTTGATGGCGGTGATGCACCGAATTATTCACCGAGTTTCTCTATTGACGGAACGATCATTTCTTATGTAAAAGACGTATTGGTTAAATTTAACAACCATACCTTTTATACCGATCCGGGCGGACAGATCGCAGCGGCGAATTTTGACGGTTACGGTAACGGTTCTGTTTTGGGAAACCCTCCTCTAAATAATATATACAATGAGGGCTTTTTGAAATGGGCAACAAGCGGCGGCGACAGATTTACTTTTGTTAAAGAGGAGGCGGGTAATTATGAACTTAGGGTTATCTGTGACCCGTCGGTCGGCGGATTTGCGAAAGAAGACGGAACCTCAAATTATGTTTTAAAGGATCGGTCAAGAACAACACTTACCATTTCTGAAACTGATAAAGTATCAATCTTAGTCGGTGAAATTTCAGCACCAATTTCAGTTCCAGCGAGTCATATTATTGGATTACAACCTATTGGCAGTTACAGAAATATTGTGATCAACGGACAAAATGATTACCAATTTATTGCCCCTGCAAGATTGTTCATATTCTATTCAAAAACCGAGATACCAAAATCTTATAATGAAAATGACATTACACTCTATAGATATGAAGATGGTAATTGGTTAAAAATTGATTCGAGCATTATTGATGATACGGACGGCAATCCTGAAAACGATATATTTGACGGCGGGTTTGTCGTAGCAGATATAAACAAGGCAGGGCTTTACGGTCTTTTTACTACAAGGACTGTGGATGATAATAGGGTAGAAGAAGGTGACTTTATTATGGGACCAAATCCTGCAAATAATTATTTGAATATCTTCGCTGAAAATCCGGAGAAAATTGATATTTATTCAATCTCGGGAGTCAAGATCGCATCCCTTTCCGAATCGGCAATTGAAAAGGTTCATGGAAATAAATATGTCTGGAGATTGAAAAATAATAGTGGAAAAAATATCAAATCCGGTATCTATCTTATATATGTAAAATTTTTTAATGGCTCACAAAAATTAAAAAAAGCGGCAATAATTCGCTGAACGGAAAGAAGAAAATCAGGCAAAAAATGATATAATAATTTATGAGTAAGATCGCAATTGTCTATCCTCCATTTCAAAAAAACGGGTTGTACCCGTTAATTACACAGAATCGACAGTTTAGATTCGCTCATTCGAATAAGGTAAAGATCTACCCTCTGATATCGGCATCGCTTGCAACAATATTGAACAAGAATGGTCATAGTATTCTATTTTTGGATGGTGTAACCTTACGAATGAAAATGGATGAATTTATAATTAGGTTGAGAAAATTTGGACCCGATTACATTTTTATAGAGACAAAAACACCGCTTATGGATTTTATTAAAGAATTTATTTCCGGTACAAGGGAAATATTTTCGGGATCAAAATTTATATTGGTCGGTGATCATGCAACCTATCAACCGGAGGAAAGTTTGCTTTATACAAAAAGTGATTATCTTATAGCCGGCGGTGATTATGATTTTTATGGGAACGAACTTATTAAAAGTATAGAGGACAATCAAATTCTTCCGCAGGGATGTTATAAAAGAATGGGTGAGACCGTTAAGAGCGGAGGACACTTTAAATTGCTTGATGATCTCGACAAGATACCAATGATAGATAGAGAACTGACGAACTATTCTCTTTATGAAGAGGCATACCTATATCATCCCTGTGCCTATATTCTATCGGGAAGAGGATGCGGTGCACGGATCGGGAAGGTCGGTCTCTGTACATTCTGTATATGGCAGCATACACTCTGGGATAGAACAGCTCGACTTCATTCGCCGCAGCGAGTTGCCGAGGAAATAGAATTACTTGTAAAAAAATATAAGGTAAAAGAGATCTTTGATGATAATGAATCAGGGGCACTCTGGGATCACAGTTGGCTTGAAGAACTTTATCGGGAACTTGAGAAAAAAAAGCTCGTAGGCAAATTCTACCTTTCTTCCAATGCCCGTATCGATGCTCTTGATGAAAAAACCTGTTCGTTAGCAAAGAAGATCGGTTACCGTCTTTTAAAGGTCGGAATGGAAACAGGGACCGATAAATTTCTGAAATTTATTGGAAAAAATGAAACGGTTGCCCTTATCAGAAGAAATATCAAGACAGCAAAAGATAACGGTTTGATCATAATGCTTACCATAATGACCGGTTACCCGAAAGAAACATTGGATGATGTAAAAAAAACTTATAAATTGGCAAGGGAATTGATGCTCTACAAAACCCATTTCGGTGATTGTCTACAGGCATCTGTCCTTACACCATATCCCGGTGCACCGCTTTTTGATTATGCATTAAAAAATAATTCTTTTATTGAGCTACCGAAAAAGTATGACGACTATGATATGAGCAGATCTATCCTAAGATCGGAAATAGATGCAAATTACTGGTGCAATAAACTCTGGAAGATCCATAATCATCCGCTTTTTCTTTTAAGATCATTTTTAACATTGAGGCACTGGCAGGAGATTAAAGCAGCGTTTAACGGTATAAGATCGCTATTCGGGCACTTGAAGGATTTTTCTTCAAAATGAAAATACCGTTTCCCCATTAATTTTATGCGGGCTCCGATCAATTTTTTTGATTCAATTATACCGTTTATAGTTATTTGTCTATCTGTTCTTTTGTTTTATTTCTTGATTTTATTTGGATTTATTATTATAATTTTGTTATGGAAAGAGTTTTAATAATCATACCGACCTTAAATGAACGGCAAAATTTGGAATTACTATTTGAAAAATTATTTAAAATAACCGTTCAATTTGATATTTTAATAGTTGATGACAATTCTACAGACGGCACAAGAAAATTTGTTCGAACCAATCCATTATTTCAAAAAAGAATATTCATCATAGAGAGACCTAAAAAATTAGGGCTTGGAACTGCTTACATAACAGGATTTAAATGGGGCTTTAAAAAAAAATACGATTATATTATGGAAATGGATGGCGATCTTTCCCATGATCCGAAATATATTTCCGGAATGTTGAATAAACTAAAGATCTATGGTTACGATGTTATGATCGGTTCAAGGTATGTATATGGAATAAGTGTGATCAATTGGCCTCTTTCACGGTTAATAATTTCCTATTTTGCAAATTATTATGCAAAGTTTGTTCTCGGGTTAAAGATCAAAGATACCACATCGGGTTTTGTTATTTATAAAGCGGCGGCATTGAAAGAACTTCCGTTAAGAAAGGTTTTTTCCAATGGATATTCCTTTCAGATAGAGATGAAATACCGATTACAGAAACTTAATAAAAGGCTTGGCGAATACCCTATAATTTTTTATGAAAGGAAACGGGGGAAATCCAAGTTATCAAGAAGGGTTGTTCTTGAAGCAGCGTATATGGTAATATTTCTTAAAATACTTCCCTTATTTTCATTGGTATGGAACAAAAAATAAGAAGGTATTTTCCATTTTTTATTGCAATTTTCGGAGCTGGAAATCTTTTTTATGACATATTTTATTTTTGGAAATTCAAAAAAGGAGAGGTCTGGGATCGTTACTTTTATGTTTTAAATAAGTGTGCAAAAAAATATGGCATACTATTTGTAAGTAAGATGTTAAATGAAGATCGGTATGAAATGATGAATAAAAAGCGGTACTTCCTAACTGATGTGATTATTGAAAATGACCCGAGAAGTATTGATTACAACTATTGGGACAGTAATTTAGACAATTATATCTTATCACTCAGGTATGTAAATGGGAGCTATAGTTCCCTTTATGGACAATATCTTCTTCGCAATTTTTTCCATTTTGAAGATACGAATATTCTAAATAATTTGAAAAAAATAGACAAAACTTTCCCACAAGTATACAGTGATCTTTCTTTCTACTATTATAAAAAAGGGAATTTGAATACTGCTGAGGACTATTTGGTGTATTCATACCTTCTTGATCAGACATCGGAAAGTGTTGCTTTGAACTACGCAAATATACTGATAAAATCAGGTAAATATCAGAAAGCAGGGGCTGTAATAAATAAATGTATCAAGCTGAATGGTGAATCATTTAAAGCACTTTATTCAAAAGGTGTCCTTTACCTCGATAAAGCAAAAAATGCAAAAAAAAGATACGGAACCCTTGATGAAGTGGATATTAGGATTTCAAGAGAAAATTTTTTAAAGGCAGTAAAATATAATAACATGGATTATAAAAATTTTACCAATTTGGGGCAGACCTGTGCGATATTGGGTAATTATGAAGAGGCAAAAAGATTTCTCGGCATTAGTTTGAATATAAATCCTAATAATGAAATAGCCGTTAAGTCGTTAAGAGCTATTGACAAAATGATAAATAAGAATTAAAATACAATGGAGGTATAGGATGAAAAAGCTATTTTTTCTTACTTTTTTACTTGTGGGTATAGTAATGCTGAATGCGGTATCCGGTCCGAAGATACGGATAGCAATCGCCGATTTTGAAGACAAGTCAGGCTCCTACGGACATTGGGAAGTTGGAAGAGGCATGTCGGATATGCTTATCACTGCTCTTGTTGAAAGTGGAAGATTTACTGTTATTGAAAGAGAACAGATGGATAAAATAATCGGTGAGCAAAAATTTTCTCTCACGGGAATGGTAACACAACAAACCTCAGCGAAATTAGGAAAGATGCTCGGAGTACCTTATCTTATAACAGGCAGCATCACGGAATTTATAAATAAAGCTTCATCCGGTGGAACCGGAATAAAAATTCGTGGTATTAGGGTAAGTGGGAAAAAATTTTATGGTAAGGTGGGCATTGATGTCAGGATCTATGATGTTTCTACGGGAGAAATTATCGTAGCGAAACATACGGAAGGAGAGAATAAAGGTGTTGGATTTAATCTCGGAGCTTCTCAAAACGGTATCGATTTTCGGAATTCGAAGATCAAAAAATCTCCGATTGGAAAAGCAGCGCGTAAGGCGATTGAAGAAGCTGTAAAAGCTATTACAGAAGCATTGTCGGATCGGAAATGGATCGGAAAGATCATCACTGTGAAAGAGGGAATGGTCTATATCAATGGCGGTGAGAATTACGGTATAAAAGAGGGTGATACATTTACGGTAGAAAGTGTCGGGGATGAATTGATAGATCCCGATACAGGACTTTCTCTTGGCTCCGAAACAGAAGAAATTGGAAAGATCAAGGTTGTTCAAGTGAAGGAAAAATACGCTATATGTGAGGTAGTTTCAGGAAAAGGATTCACAAAAGGACAGCTTATTAAGGTGGAAGATGAAGAATAAAAGACTTTTTATTCTTGCAATTTTAATATTCTTTTTTTCAGTCTCTTGTAAAAATAATAATGCTGCACAAAATGTTGATCAGGGTCAGAATCTAAAAACAGAGAAGGTCAAATTTTTGCCACAAGAAATTGTAAGATACGCTAATTTGGAATTAGATATATTAAATCATACAAAAAATCTTTCAAAGACAATAGAAAATTTTAAAAGAGGGGATCATTATTTTGTTTTCGGACAATCCTCAAATGTTGGAGGAATTCCCGAAAAAAAACGGGCAGCGGAAATTGATGCCAAAAGATGGGGTGCAATTTTTATGAAATATCTTTTAACAGGGGAAGAAAACCTTGATATGAAAGGACAGTATGTTAATTTCTTAGAGTTTGAAGGTGAGTTTAATGATAATCGAACAGGAAAAGTTTACAGAATATATAAATTTAAAGAGAGGGAAAAATGAAGAGAAATTGGTTATTCTTAGTTTTTTTTATTCTCGTTTGTTTGTTTTTTGTCGGTTCGGAAAAA
Source organism: bacterium (assembly GCA_030622125.1). Lineage (GTDB taxonomy): Bacteria > AUK180 > AUK180 > AUK180 > AUK180 > JAUXGM01. Next base: position 8,644 of record JAUXGM010000071.1, read on the forward strand.
AAAGAACAGACAGACGGTATTATGACTTATTTGGAAGGAAATGCACAAAAAACGGAGTTAAAGTCCCATAATTGGAAATTTGTAAAAGAAAATGATGCGGTAAGTGGCGGGGAAAAAGTTAAGACATTGGATAAGTCTCGTGCCGAATTGGAACTTGATATTGGAAAGGTTATAAGAATGGCACCGCTTACCGAAGTAAATATTCTGAAACTTTATAAAGAAATTACGGAGAAAGGCAAAAAAAGTGATATGAAGTTAAGCATTAAACAAGGAGCAATATACAGTAAGATAGATGCACTTGGTGAAGATGAAACATTAGAAATTGAAACTCCCCTTGCCTCGGCAACAATAAGAGGAACAATCTTTCAGATAAACTGTGAAAAAGACGATAAGGTACAACTTGATGTTATAAAAGGAAAAGTTTGGGTTTATTCAAATGAAGTAAAAGACCCGAAAGCATTCTATGAGAAAAACAAATCTCCACACCGAATCGGGAAACCGTTTAAACGGATAAAGAAACCATATAAACAGGTTTCAAAAGGGGAATGGCTTGAGATAGTTAAAAGCATGCAGCGAATAACGATCACCAGGGATGGAAAAACAGAGGTAACCGATCTTAATAAAGAGGATATAAATACAAAGTGGATTGAATGGAATAAAAAATTGGACAGTAAGGGTTTAAAATAGGGATATGGCAATAATCTTAAATATTCTTCTATTTATTTGTATAAATGGTATTATTTTTTCTAATTTTTTCTCAAAAGTGCTTATTTATCTTTCTACCAAAAAAGAAATTCCAGACGGAAAAAGATTTAAAACTCTTATTGGAATTGAAACATTTCTTGTTATTCTCTATCTATTTTTAGCATTTTTGCTTATAACTCTTTTTAAGAACGGATTTATAAATAAATGGTGGGAAATCATCATTATTGTTCTATTCACCCTTTATTTTGCTCTGGCAAATGTATTTACAAATAAATTTTCTCATAATATTACTGAAAAGCAAATTAATAATATTTTCGGGTTGGGATTGATCTTATTTTATGTACCATTTTTTTTACCCGTAACATTTTTAATATTTATCCTTTTACAAAAGCAAAAAAAAGAAATTATTTCAAAAAACTTTCCTATCTATCTTACGGAAAATCAATTAAGAACAATTATTGAAAAAGACTCGGAATTAGAAAAAGATGAAAAGGATATGTTGACATCAATAATTGGATTTGCCAATATTAAGGCAAGTGAGATAATGATTCCACGAACCTCAGTTGTATCCATTGGGAAAGATGCGGAATTTGGCAATATTCTTTCTCTATTTAAAGAAAAGGGTATTTCCCGTTTACCTGTTTATAAAGAAAATCTTGATAACATTGTAGGAATACTTTATTTAAAGGATCTCATCGGTATCTCAAAAGAGGATTTTATATTATCAAAATTTGTCAGAAAGCCCATTTTTATGCCTGAAACCGTAAAACTTGATGAACTCTTAAAGGTAATGATCGAAAAAAAGATGCAAATGATAATAATATTGGACGAGTACGGTGGAACATCCGGAATATTAACAATGGAAGACATTATAGAAGAGGTGGTCGGTGAAATTGAGGATGAATACGATACACATAGAAAAGATATTGAAAAGGTCGATAAAAATACATATAAGGTAAAGGCATCCGTTGAGATTGAAGATATCAATGAAAAGCTTGGGATCAATATCCCCAAACAAGATGTTGAAACAGTTGGTGGGTTCGTACTTACATTGGTGGAAAGGATACCGAAAAAAGGAGAGACCTTTAAATACAATAATTTACATTTTAGAATCCTTGATGCAGATGACAGAAAAATCAACTGGTTGCTTCTAAGTATTAAACAAAAGGTGAAAAATGAAAAAACTGAATAGTATATTTCTTGCAGGACTTTTTGTAATTATTCCGATTGCCATCACGTTTTATATCCTTTATATTGTAGTGCGATTCGGTGACAACATAACAGCACCTCTCCTACAATATTTACATACGGCTTATAATTTCCCCATGATTCCCGGAACGGGTTTGATCCTTATAATTATCTTGATCTTTGTTGTCGGCATTATTGCAAGAAATTTAATCGGTAAACACATAATAAAATTACTCGATCTTCTATTTCATACCGTACCGATCATAAATAGAATTTACGGTAGCATAAAAGAAATATCAAACTCTTTTTTAGGCACAAAGGAAGGAAAGGTATTTAAGAAAGTAGCATTAGTTGATTATCCGCATAAAGGTGTAAAGGCACTCGGTTTTATAACAAATGAAACAACGCTTCTTGATACAAAGGATGAGGATTATGTTTCAATATTTCTTCCAACAACACCTAATCCGACATCAGGATTTTTTTTACTTTATAAGAAAAAGGATGTAACTATTCTTGATATGTCAATAGAAAATGCTCTTAAAATGATAATCTCCTCCGGTGCTGTTGAAAAAATGAAAAAATAATCTGTTGTTACAAAATGAAAACGTTAAAAAATTTTACTAAATGGAAATGTTAATTTTTTTCAAAATTATATTGAAATTATTGCAATATCTTTTCACCTCCGTTTCAGATTTTCAAAAATATTTGACCATAAATATCCGTTGCTAAAATTCAATAACTCACTTCGTTCAAACAAATTGTAATTTTTTTCTTGGGACACACCTAAACATCAGAGGAATGTCCCGCTTGTTATGTGTGTTA
>JAUXGM010000012.1 GCA_030622125.1 bacterium
ACTTGTGGAGATAAAGATATCATAATATCCCCCCATTTCTTCCTGCCAAACAACATAAAAATCCTGACCAATTGCTTCTATGTCAGGATAAGAAGATTCCGTTGATGTGCCGGTTAATTGGACATCATCCCACCACCCTATTGGAGCTGAATAAACCGCAGATAACAAAATTGCACAAAAAAAAGATAAAAAAGCTACTTTTTTCATAATCTCTCCTCTTAATAATAAATATTAGCATATTTAATGCCAAATAGTAATTCACCAATATACATAAATATACAAAAAAAACATATAAAAAAAGTGGGGAAAATAGAAAAAAATGAAGAAAATTTTCATAATCTTGCAGGAGTCTGGGACACATAAAAAAAGAGGTTGGAGGTTAGAGGTTGGTAAGAAAAAAAATATAAAACTCCGAAAAGCCATAAAAGAGGGACATTACCTCAACTTTCTGATTTTTAAAGTTGAGATGTGTCCCGGATTCTTCACTAGATAACGATATACCTCCCGAGAACGATATAGCCAAAGGCAAGAAAGTCAAAAGATAGATTCTTCACATTCGTTCAGAATGACGGGAAGGAGGGGTTCATAATGACAAAATATCAAGTTGAGCCACAGCCCCTTGTAAAGAGGCTGGGTAAAAAGTGAAGAAATATTTCCTTCATTATTTTTTCATTATGTTTTTCAGCGATAGATGCCGCTTTTTCTCGCTGTCCCAAATAATATCTTTTAAGATTAAGGAAGTAAAAAACCAGATCAATATAGTTTTTTTCTGTAAATAAATGGTACCAGAGATAAAAGATCGCTCCATTCAAAAGAAAGGCATTCAGTCCATTTTTGATATCCCCACTTGCGAATTGTCCCATTCCGGGAATAATAGTAGATAATCCCTTAGCATTATTTGGGTCTATCTTTTGATTGTGAAGAGCTATGATCTGCCTTGAAAATTTTCTTATATCTTTTTTGATATTGAGTTTTTGAATTAACCGTAATGCTTGTATCTCCCTATCCGTAGATATATATATTAAAATTTTGTCAAGTGTAATAAGTTTTTCATAACCCTTGATCTCATTATCGGAAAATTTTTCCAATATCATTTCGGAAGCCAAATAGTTACCGATAATAATATAATTGCTAACAATGTAAAGTTTGATTTTTGTCTTACTATCTTTATCTTCAATAATCTCCAATGCCTGATTGAAATAAGAGATACTTTCCTTGTAGTTATTCTCTTTCCGTTCCAACATTCCTATTTTAATAAGCAGATCGGGATCTTTTTTAAAGAAGAATGCTCTTTTGTATTCAGTTATGGCATTATAGTAATCACCATTTTCTTCAAGGAATTTTGCGGTCTCAATAGGTGACTCAGAATAGGAAATCAAAAATAAACTAAAAATTAATAGTAATGTTAAGTTGAATTTCATTTTCAATCTTTTTTAAAAAATCCCTTTTTCTGATCTTTACTGCAACAACGGAACCATATATATTTCCAACATAAAAGTATAGATCAAGCATTCCCCATAACCACCCTTCAATTGAAGAAAGACCATTTTGAGAAAATGTATAATAGGTTTTATAAGTTAGGGTTAAAATGTATATCATCGAAAAAATACCGTCGGCAATTCTTCCTGCGTATATTCTGCCGCTTCCCGGAATGATTGAAGAGAATAGTCCGGCAAGAATAGGGCTTTTTTCTTTGAACTGATTTTCTTTTTGGTAAAGCATAAAAAGTTCCTTTGAAATGCGATCATCCTTTTCTTTTAATGAAAGAAATCCCCCGGTATAATTTTTTGCATTACCCAATATTAAACTCGATGCAAGGGAAATCTTCATTTGAAAATCGTTTTTGTACCCTTTAATTAAAATTCTCTTGTAATTTTTCAATTTGAAAAGTGAATAGAGGTAAGAATCAAAATAATCCAAATGATGCTTATCTATAATACCGATAACTGCTCCATATTTTTCTTCCTTTAAAAGGGATTTGATTATCAGAGGAAAAGCTTCATCGGAAAGTTCGGGATAGATTGTTATTGCTCGTAATCCTTCATTTGCACATCTTTCAAAATCATCTATTGAATAAAGATAATTTATAAACCTTAGCTCGTTTTCTTTTGAGTAGTAGTCAATGGAAAAAGGGGAGTTGTTCATAAGAAAAATCATGATAAAAAACACTAAAATAGATCTTATTTTTCCCATAGGTAATTTTTCTCCGGTTCATCAAAGAATTTTCCATCAGGGGCGGCATCAAAATAATAGGAACTACCAACGCCATTACATCTTAATAACCTGTCGGATGAAAGAAATATTCCTTTTAAAAAACCATATTTTTCAAAGGAAAGCTGAGTATAAAGTGAACAATGTGGATGGAACATACAGATGTCTTCATCCTGAGAAGAGATGAGAAACCGATACAATGTCAGAATTTTTTCTCCTAAAAATAGAAGTTCATTATAATCCATTAACTCCAATTTTTGGTATTTATAATGATATTCAGGTAAAATGGATCCGTATTGATAGTTCGAGAGAAGGAAATCCATCTCGTTATCAATAGAAAATTCAAAGGAAAATATACCTGCTGAAACAATAAATAGCAACAGAATAATTAAGAATAATTTACCATTCAATTTCTTTAATTTCTGCATCATCGGGAATCTTAAAGTTCTTTATTTTAATTGGAATTAAACCATCTGAAATGATATCGGACATAACCATTGTTTCGGTTGAGATTAAATTTTTCTTATCATCATATTTTTTTGTTTTGATCATATTCGGCAGTTTTAAATTATTAATCAACTTATAACCGAAGATAAAGGTTTCTGATATCACTTTCTTCTTTCGGTTTGTTACTTTTATATACGAAATGTTACCATTGTTAGATACCTTTACAATATAGTATTGTATCAATTTTTGTAATTTTTTTACCGGAATAAAATAAAAATATTTGCCATCTTTCTTTTTTACTACCTTTGAAACTACAAAGCCCAATTTTGAAAGTCCCATATCATCTTCAAGTATCATCAGGAAAATAGAAAAAAGGGGAAGCATTTGTGGAAATTTTGAATTAATTATAAATGCTTTATTTGACTCGGGGTAGTATATTGTTAATTGTTTTCCCGAAAAGAACATTATCTGATGAAGAGGAGAGGTTATTTCAAGAAAAAGTCCTTGATCAAAATAAAAGAGCTTTCCTTCGGAAACATTACTTTCTTTTGATGTTTTTACATCTATCTTTATGTCGGCAATCAATTCATTAAGTTCGGTTCCAAACGAAAATAGAGGAATCAGAATTAAGAGGGAAAGAATAAATACCTTTTTTATAAAAATATCCTATTTTTATATTTTTAATTAATATCCAGCCGATGCACTAGTTCCATAGATAATTGCTGATATTATTAACCATGATAAGCAGCCGTAGGTTGCTTGTTTTGTTTGGATCCTTTTCCCAGCCCTTTTATAATTTTTTGTATATATTGCTACATAATCCGCATCCTTTCCAATAAGTAAACTTGACGGTGGAGTGGGTTCAACAAGATATGCGAGACCAACCCCTAAAACACCAAGTAAACATCCCGATGTAAACCAAATAGTTTTATTTACATTCACCTTTGCAGCAAGTGTAGATGCAGTAATAGGATCCATACTATATTTTGAATAACGATTTGATGAGATTTTTTCAGTTCCTCTTCCTTTGGACGTTTCTATTGTTGCCTTTACAGTTGTTGTCTCATCCGGTAATAAGGTTTTTAAAAGATCATTTACAAGACCTTTTACTACATCATCAATTTGTGAAAAATCCATTACTTTAATAGAATTTGACCATTCTATCTTTGAGTTTTCAATATTCACCATTCTTGCAGAAATTATATAAGTGTTGCCTAATTTACCGAGAGTTCCGATGATTATACTATTTACACCAAGAACCTTACCAACATTAACAGCACATTCAGCTGAGGAACATCCTAATGCTTGCTGTAGATTTTGCTCTTTTAAGATCGTTTCCATTGAACTTCTATCAACTACGATAAATTTCTGGACGGAAACAAGGGAATCTCTAAAAAGATCACTAATAATACTGGCACTATTCTTATCGGTTCCTTTTGGTTGAAAGTCCAATATTGCCATTGTTTTTTTCATTTCCACATCACTATAAATAAAAACAGCAAACATAAGAAACAAGATTTGTATCAAAAGAATTTTCTTATTCATAATTATTCTCCATTATAAATTGTATCTAAAATTTTATAAAAAGTCAAATTTCTCTTGAATTTTAATAAAAATTGTGGTAAAATAAAACTATGGAAAAAAAGATAGAAATAAGAGAAAGTTTATTTACTAAAAAATTGCTATCCGTGTTTCGAATAAATGAGAATGATGAAAAACGTGTAATGTTTCTATTTCAAAACCCTTTTTTGAAAACGAAAGAATATTTTAATTATTTTCAGAGAAGATTTAAAAAAATACAAGAAATTAATCTTCCCGAGTTCTTAAATCTATCTCATGGTAGTTTTAAAAAGATTCCCTATATTAGTTTTCAGGATGTATTTAAATATGACAGGACATTGGATAAAATGATACCTTCTTTAAGAGACAAAAGTGAACAGCATCTGCATAAATTAATTACCAATTTCCTACTATATTTTGTGGAATTTCATAACGCAAATGAGATTGTAGGCAATGCTTCACCGTCACTTTTTATGCTTTCTGATTCGGGAATGCCGTATTTTATTGATTTTTTAAATGGCTGGGATAATGCAGACATATTTTCAAGAATTAAGGGGTTTTATACGGATGAACTTAGATTCGTGAGTCCCGAGCACCTAAATAATAAGAATATTACAATAAAATCAGATGTATTTGCCGTTGCACTTTTTTTAATATATGTGTTAAGTGGCGAATCTTACGAGATAAATGAAATAAAGAACAGTAAAATAAGGATACCTGATCAATTGACTGATTATAAAGAACTCATTGAAAAAATGCTTAAACCGGAACCGGAAAAAAGAATATCGATCAATACTGTTTATGATGCATTTAAAATGGATAAATTCCCTATTGAATTTGCTTATTATGATGTGAATAAGATCGCTGATATTCATTGTGCCAGATGCAGTAAACCAATTCTTTCCACTGATGCGAGCAAGATAGGGAATGATTACTTTTGTAAAAATTGCATTGATGAATTAAGAAATAAAAAACCAAAAGAAAAAGAAAAAAAAGAAAAAGTAGGTCCATCAAAATGTTATTATCATTTCAAGAGAGATGCTGTGTATACTTGTTCAAATCCGGAATGTAAAAAACCGTTATGCGAGGATTGTGCAGAAAAGATTGAAGGAAAAATATTTTGTCCGGAATGTGCTTATGAAGAAAGAAGAAAAATAGATAAAGAAAAAGCAAAAAAATTAAGAGAGGAGAGAAAGGCGGAGATCGAAAGAGCAAAACAGCGTAAAAAAAAGACGGAAATAGAAGAAAAAGAACCGTTAAAGCAGGATGAGGAGGATTTTTTTAAATCCATTCAAAAACAAACGGATAACAATGATTTCGGTGATATTTCTCAAACAATAACAGAAGGACTTGATAATTCTAAATATATTAGAACAGAAAAAAAAGGTAAAAAAAACCTTCCTTTTTTTATAATTATTCCCGTTATTGTGATCCTAATTTTGGTCATGTTAATTGCTTTTCATAAAAAAAATTATGATACAAAAGAAATAAAGAAAACACACAAACTCTTTCTCAAAGCAAAAACCATATCGGATAAGGTAAGTTATGGCAAAAGACTTTCACGACTATACATAAAAAATACTAATGACCCCGAACACAACGAGAAAGCGATCTTAACATTAGACAACCTCCTTTCTACAGGGAATGTTTCGGACTTTGATAGAAAAGATATTTATACACAAAAAATAGAATATTTAAAAGATCAGAAAAACTATGCGGAGATCATAAAATTGTATGATATAATGGAAAAAGAGTTCAGAAATGACACTACCTTATATCCAATGATATTACTTGATAAAGCCAAATTTTATGAAACAATAAACAGAAGCAAAGCAATAAAAATATATAATCTAATAATGAAAAAATATAAAGGGACACCTTATGGTTCTAAGGCATATAAGGCAAGAAAAAAACTAAAATAATGGAGAACGATCTACTCTTTGGCAAATATATAATAAAAGGTAAGCTTGGTCAGGGTGGGATGGCGATTGTATATCACGCTTTTGATCCGACACTTCAAAGAGATGTTGCGATAAAAGCCCTTCTTCCAAAATTTAAAAATAACACAAACATTGTTAAAATGTTTATCCGTGAAGGTCAGTTAATGGCTCAATTGGATAATCCGCACATCGTACAGGTTTATGAAAATGCTAAATATAAAGATTTCTTTTTTTATGTTATGGAATATATTGGGGGGAAAACATTAGATAAACTTATAAAAAACGGACTTTCTTATGCCGAAAACGAGGTTATATTTAGAGAGATATTAAAAGCACTTATCTATATTCACAAGAAAAATATACTTCATTTGGATCTAAAACCATCCAATATTCTTGTTGAAAGTTCAGGTAATGTAAAGATCACCGACTTTGGTATCGGTGCGGATATAACAAAGGAAATGATATCAAAAAATGCTGTTGTCGGCACGATCAAGTATATTGCTCCGGAACAAATAACCGGTGACGAGATAAATTTCTATACCGACATATATCAACTTGGAGTTATCCTCTACCAAATGTACAGCGGCAATATCCCTTTTGAAGGAACAAATGAAGAGGTTATGAGGCAAAAACTAAATGAGGAACCGCAACCACTTAATATGTCCAATATTCTTGTTCCGGATTATATTTCAAGCATCTGTACAAGAATGCTTAGAATAAACTCTACTGATAGATATAAGAGTGTAGATGAGATTTTAGAAGATATGGATAATTTAAAATCTTACACTTCATCTTATGAAAGTGAACGTGCTGAGGTTTACGAAGCAGAAAAAAATAGAGTTTATACAGCTGATGCAATTTCGAACAATGTAAAAAAAGAAAGAAAAAAAAAGAAAAAAGAAAAATTCTTTGTAAAGATCTTTATCATATTTATTTTACTTCTTATCGGTTTTGTACTTCTTATCCATTTTGCAGAAAAGTGCGAGCGGATACCGATCATAAATAAGTTATTATTTCAATCTAAAAGCTCGATTGTTGCCAATTATACCATTTATAAATATGATGATAGCATAGAATTTGCTCAATACTGTATAGATCATTTTAAATACAAACAAGCTGAAGAAATATTGCTTCCGTTAAAAGAAAGATACCCGAAAAAAAGATACATTATCTTAAAAATGCTTTTTGATATTTATTATTCGTATAACGATGAAAAATTTATTACTATAAGCAAAGAAATATTAAAGATCGCTCCCAATTATGAGAGATACTTTTTAAATAAAAGACTCGGTGATTTCTATAGTGAAAAAAATGAGGTAAAACTTTCAAGAATATATTACAATCAAGCAATAAAATATGCACCCAATGATGAACTAAAAAAAGCGATCTATAAGAAAATAAAATGAGTTCAAAATCCTTTTTTATTATAAATTATGGCTGTCAAATGAATTTTTTAGAATCACAAAAGATCGCCGGGCAATTGGAAGGAATAGGATATTCGTATGCACCGGACAAAATGAATGCCGACTATGTCGTTTTAAATACCTGTGCCGTAAGAGAAACCGCAGAAAGAAAAATATATGGAACAATCGGTCTTATTAAAAAATATGGAAAGTCTGGCGTGAAAATTGCAGTTGGAGGATGCGTGACCCAGGTAAAGGGAAAAGAGATATATGATAGGTATAAACAAGTGGATATAATTTTCGGAAGCAGGAACAAAGAGATGCTGCCTCAATTTTTTGAAAGTGCCGATAAAGGTAAGCGGATCTTGAATTTAGATGAAATTGTAAATGAGGATATTGAATATGCCCTTTCCGCAAAAAGAGATTCCAAATATAGTGCTTTTGTCGAGATAATGAAAGGATGTAATAATTTTTGTAGTTATTGCATCGTTCCTTATGCTCGTGGCAGGGAAATTTCAATTCCACCGGACAATATTAAAGATAAGATCGTTGGGCTAATAGATAAAGGCTATAAAGAATTTACCCTACTTGGACAAAATGTTAATTCTTACGGCAAAAAATTTACTGATGATAAAGACAGAAACTACCGTTTTTTAGATCTGTTAAATGACCTTGAAGGGATCAATGGTATTTATCGTTTGCGTTTTATTACTTCTCATCCGAAGGATTTTAGTTTTGAGCTTGCCGATCTTATGGCAACCTCAAATATTATTGCCCATAGTTTGCATTTACCGATCCAATCCGGATCAAATAAGATATTGAAGCTTATGAATAGGGGATATTCAAAAGAAGATTATATTGAAAAGATATCATATCTAAGGAGTAAAATCCCTGATATTGCTCTTTCAACCGATATGATATTTGGTTTTCCCTCGGAAGATGAAAGGGATTTTCTTGAATCAATAGATATATTAAAAAAAATCAACTACCAAATAGCGTTTTTATTCCAATTTTCAGTAAGAACCGGCACAGCAGCAGCAAAGATGGAGGAAAAATTCATTGATAATAAAACAAAATTGGAACGTCTTCAATATGCCATTGATTTTCAAAACAAGATATCTTACGAAAGATCGAAGAACTACATAGGCAATATTGAAGATCTTCTATTCTATTCTTCGGATAAAACCGGCAAAAAGCTAATGGGAAGAGATACTCACAATATGATCGTTGTTGCAGATGGGAAAAAAAAGGATATCGGTAACATTAAAAAAGTGAAAATAAACGATGGGAATTCCTACACATTATTTGGAAGTCAGTTGAATGAATAGCAGAATATTTATTATTATCTTAGTTCTTTTTTCTTGCTCTGTATATTCAGAAAGTGTAAAAAAATTGTATGACCTGGGATTAAGCTCTATTGCAGAAGAAAATTATGAAGAAGGTATCCTTAAATTAAGAACCGTTTATCTCAAATACCCTAAGTCAAAATATGCAGAAGCTGCAAGATATTATGTCGGTTATTTTGCCGAAGATGTTTTTCAACAAAAGGTTGAATATATGGATTTTTTAGATAAATATCCGAATTCAGCATATTGTGAGGAGATTTATTTTCAACTTGGACTAAACAATTATGTTACAAAAAACTTTAAAGAAGCACAATTTTACTTTGAAAAATACCTCTGGAATTATCCGACAGGAAATTATCTTAATTCTGTTAATTTTTATTTAGGAGTAATTGCAAAAGAAAATGGAGAATATAACCTTTATAGAGCGAAGATGTCAAAACTTAACCATTATAATAAAAATCCGTACTTTTTAATGGCTTCTTTTTTATTACTTGATTTTTACAAAAAAAATGGGATTTCAGAAAAAATACAGGAGATTGAAAACCAACTGCAAGGGAAGTTCCCACCTCTTTTATTGACAACAAATAATCTAAATTCTTACTGGACCATTCAACTTGGTGCTTTTAAAAGTAAGAATCGGGCAAAGAAATATAAGCAATTGTTGGAGGATCATAATTTTTCAAATATCTACATAAATAAGATTGGAAGTTATTACAAACTCTTTTCAGGGCATTTTTCAACAAAGACGGAAGCAAGATCATACTTAAAGTTATTTGAGGATCAAGGTTATGAATGCCGAATTATCAAAAAAGAAAAAAAATAACAGAGAAACTCCAATGATCAAACAGTATCTTGATATAAAAAATAATTACAAGGATACCGTCTTATTTTATCGAGTCGGTGATTTTTACGAGACATTTTTTGATGATGCGAAAACTACATCAAAGGTCCTAAATATTGCACTCACATCCCGCGGAATTGACGCATCAGGCAAAAAAGTACCCCTTGCAGGCATACCGTATCATGCAGTTGACTCTTACCTTTACAAAATGGTTGCCGCCGGTTATAAGGTCGGTATATGTGAACAAATAGAAGACCCGAAACTTGCAAAAGGTGTGGTGAAAAGGGATGTAATAAGGGTTGTTACACCCGGTACTATTGTTGATGACAAGGCAATTGATGAGAAAAGCAATAACAATATCCTTTCTTTTTTTATATCGGATTCCTTATTTTATTATAGTTTCTGTGATGTTTCAACAGGGGAATTTCATTTTTCCGAGATTGAATCGGGCAACGATTTTAGAAAATTTCTATCGGAATTATTAAAGATATCTCCCAAGGAAATTATTGTTTTTGAGGAATATTACAGAGATTATCTTGAAAATAAGAACAGTATTATCAAAGAGATAAAAAAATTCTTCCCGAATATTACTATTAACTATGTAGAAAAATGGAAAACAGTTCTTTCCTATAATGAAAATATATTGAAAGATCATTTGAATGTAATAAACCTAAAATCATATGGATTTGAAAAAAATGAGGAGATAATAACAACGGGTATATTACTTTCTTACCTTCAGGAAACGCAGAAAAGTGAACTTTCTCATATTGAAAGGATAACTCCGCAGCGAAATCTTGATTTTATGTTTCTTGATCTCTACACGCAGCTTAATCTTGACCTTCTTCCCGATAGTGCAAACAAAAATGCTAATCTTTTCTACATTCTTGATACAACAAACACACCAATGGGAGCTCGGCTTTTAAAAAATAGGATACTTCAACCATTGACCGATCCCGAGAAGATCGGCAGGCGTCTTGACATTATTGATGAATTTTTTGCCCTTGCCACTTTCTCAATTGAGAAGATTTTGGATAAAATAAAAGATATTGAAAGAATTATATCGAAGATATCCATAGGAATCATAAAACCGGGAGAATTTAATGTATTAAAAGAAGGATTAGGAGCGATTCCCGATATTAGTGATTTTGCATCCAAATTAAAAAGCAGTTATGGAATGGATCTATATCGGCAATTTATGGGCATAAAGAAAAATGTTAAGACCGTTTTCAAAAAAATTGAGGAAGCTATATCTGAAAATCCACCGTTTGCTTCAAATGAAATTGGTATTTTCAAAGATGGTTATAACAAGGAACTTGATGAGATCAGAAATATAAGTAAAAACGGAAAAAAAATAATTAAAGAACATTTTGAAAAGATAAAGGAAAAGATAGGCTCACAGAATATTAAACTTGGCTACAATAAGGTGTTCGGATACTATTTTGAAATAACAAAGGCAAAACTAAATGAGGTAAAACTTCCGGAGGAAGCGATCAGAAAACAGACCCTTGTAAATTCCGAACGATTCATAACCGTTGAGTTAAAAGAAATCGAAGAAAAAATACTCTCTGTAAATGACCGCTTACTTGCATTTGAGCGGCAGTTGTGGAATGATTTTTTGGACTGTTTTAAGCCCTTTTATAATTCACTAATGGTTTATAGTAGAATAATTGCCGAGTTGGATTATTTTATTTCAATGAAAAATAATGCAATTAGATATAATTATACAAGACCGGTTGTTAATAATGGAGATCTTATTAGATTAAAGGGATCAAGACATCCGGTAATAGAGCAGCAGGAATTGGGTGAACCATTTATTCCGAATGATATTACCATTGATAATCAGGAGTCTCAGATTCAACTCATTACAGGTCCGAATATGGCAGGCAAATCAACATTTTTAAGGCAGGTTGCCCTTATCATCCTGATGGCACAGATGGGTACCTATGTCCCTGCTGATGAAGCGTATATAGGTGCAGTCGATAGAATATTTACACGAATCGGTGCAAGTGATAATCTTGCATTGGGGCAGTCCACATTTATGGTTGAAATGAATGAGGTTGCAAATATCTTAAATTCTGCAACCGATAAGAGTTTTATTATTTTAGATGAGGTTGGTAGGGGTACTTCTACTTACGATGGACTTTCAATTGCATGGGCAGTTGTCGAATATCTTCACGACACAGAAGGGCAAAGGGCAAAGACACTTTTTGCCACTCATTATCATGAACTTACCAAGATCGCCGAATATCTTAAAAGAGTAGATGTTTTTAAGGTTGATGTTGAGGAATACGGAGACAAGATCATTTTTTTAAGAAAGGTAATAAAAGGTTCTGCCGACAAGAGTTACGGTATCTATGTCGGAGAACTTGCAGGTCTTCCAAAGGAGGTGATAAAAAGGGCAGAGGAGATACTTGTTGATCTTGAAGCCAATTCATCGGAAAAAATTATCTTAAAAAAGAGAATCAATTATGTTCAGCCTTCTCTTTTTGTTATGGATGGCATAACAAAAGCGGAAAAGTACATTATAGAAGAGATCAAAGCACTTGAAGTAAATAATATAACACCAATGGATAGCCTGGCAATTTTAAATAAATTTAAAAAAAGTTTGAAAAAAAATGAAAATTAAATAGAATAATATAAATAGGATGTGAATATGAAAAATAGAGAAAAACCTTTGAACCCAGCCCCGATTTCATTGGGCGGGGTAAACTTTTTAGCCTTTGAACAAGGTATTTTTTATAGGAGTAAATTATGAATATTGAAATTAAGAATGTGGAGAGCAAAAGGGATTTGAAGGAATTCATAAGGTTTCCCTGGAAGGTCTATAAAAATGATCCCAATTGGGTTGCTCCGCTGCTTATGGAAATGAAAATGAAATTTAATCCCAAAAAAAATCCTTACTATGAACATTCGGAGGTAGAACTTTTCATTGCCATAAAAGACGGAGAAATTGCCGGTAGAATTGCCTGTCATATAGACCATTTACATAATGAGTTTCATAAAGAAAAATGCGCTTTCTTTGGTTTTTTTGAAGTAATAAATGACTATGATGTTGCAAAGAGATTATACGATAAAGCAATTGATTGGGCTAAAAAGAGAGGAATGCATAAGTTGAGGGGACCGATGAGTTTCGGCACCAACGATGAATGTGCCTTTTTACTTGAAGGTTTTGATTCGCCTCCGGTTGTTATGATGAGTTACAACCCTAAATACTATCTTGATTTTTCAGAAAAATACGGATTTAAAAAGGCAAAGGATCTTTTGGCATTTTTTAAAACAACTAAGGATCCGATTGACCCGAGAATGGCAAAGCATGCAAAAAGAATAGACGAAGACCCGACTATTAAAGCAAGAAAGTTCAATAAAAAAGATTTTAAAAATGAAATGAAAAGGGTAAAAGAGGTGTATGATGCGGCATGGGAACCAAATTGGGGATTTGTGCCGATGACACCGAGAGAGTTGGATGAAACGGCAAAAATGTTTTTGAATTTTGCTGATATTGACCTTATATGGTTTGCTGAAAAGATACATGAAAACGGCACTGTGGAACCAATAGGTGTATCTGTTGTTATTCCGAATCTTAATGAAGCGATAAAACCGTTAAATGGTAAATTAGGACCTATAGAAATAATAAAATTTTTAAGATTAAAAAAGAAGGTAAAAGGCACGAGAGCGATTCTTTTCGGATTAAAAAAGAAAGCACAGGGATTTGGTATTCCGGCGCTTCTTTTTATGAAAACAGAGGAAGCAGGAAGAAAAAAAGGTTACGAATGGGTTGAAATGTCCTGGAATTTAGAGGATAATTTTAAGATCAATACATTTGACAAGGGCATCGGTGGTAAGGTTTACAAAAAATATAGGATTTACGAAAAGGAAATATAATACAAATTTCTTTTTAACCTATTTTTCCAATAATGCTCTTAGGTCAAAATTATATCCCAATCTAATCGTCATTCCATGAAAAATATCAATAAAATTTGTATCATAATCATAAAAATTCACATAGAGAAGGTTAAAATCATATCCCAATAAGAGATATGGTCCGTATTTTTTCATTACTGCACCAATGCCGATATTGCCGCATAATGATAAACCATAAGGAGATTCACCGATATATGTATCCGGTTCGTCATATATCATATAGGCAAGATTAATATCAAATTCATACATAAATCCGACGGGGAATTCACTTTTTTTATCTTTATAAATATCTCCGAATCGTAATGAAAAACCGATTCCGGGTCCATAATAATTATCTTCTCCACTATAATATGTATAATTGATTTCTTTCCACACAAAATATATCATATCAAATCTGTTTTTTGATTGAGCCCTCAGTGAAAATATATAGTCGATAAAACTAATATCCGTTTCATATACAGAATAAGTATAGCTTGCACCGGTAGAATCCTCATAATTCATTTTATCACCTTCATTAAACCAAAACGATCTATTATGAATGCCGAAATAAAGGAAAGTCCAGTAAAGTCCGAATTTAAAATCAAAATAACCGGGCTTCATTGAGTACCAGTATGTAATATCGGAAGTATTATCATAATATGTTTCTTTAAATCTAAAAGAGGGCGAAAATCCAAATTGCAGATCTATACCTACATTGGGATATTTACTTTTTTTGCGAGCAGGGATAACTTTTATCTCCTTCTTTTTTTCAGGTTGTGGTTCAATAGTTTTTGGAACTTCTATCGGCACTATTTCTTTAATAGGTAATTTCTCTTTAAATTCCTCTTTGAAGATGGTTTTTAAAAGATTGTTCACCATTTTTTCAATGACACTATCTATCTGTCCGAAATTAGTTAGTTTGGCAGAATTTGTCCATTCAATTTGGGCATTTTCTATATTTACCATTTTTGCCGATACAATATAAACATTACCGAGTTTTCCCAAGCTACCGATAATAGAATAATTAACACCAAGGATCTTTCCTAACTGAACCGCACATTCGGCAGAATTACAACCCAGTGACTGCTGAAGGTTTTGCTCGGTAAGAATCTCTTTCATAGATTCTCTATCAACTACGATGAATTTTTTTGATGAAAAAAGATAGTTTCTAAAAAGATCGCTAATAATACTTGCAGACGATTTATCAACCCCTTTCGGTTCAAATTCCATAATAGCAACAGATTTAGTGGGCTGTGCAAAAGATAGAAACCCCGATAAAATAAAAACAAAAATTGCAAAAAACTTGATTGTTTTCATAAACACTCCTTTTTTTTTAATTTTAATTATACAAAATAATTATCTTTTTGTCAAATTTTTTGTGGTTAATCTTATTAAAATAATTGGAGATAACATAAGTAATATACCGATTATGTAAGGTAAAAGAGGAAACGACCCCGGAATATAATTTTTTGCAAGGTTTTGTCCGAATTCCATTGTCGGCATTCTAAAAAAACCATTTGTAGATAAAAATTTATAATAATCATGAATGAATGCAAAAAATACGAATAGGCATCCCGAAAAAAAAGGAATTAGAAGGTGTAAGAGATTGATCTTTTTCTTAAGATTAATAAGATAATAACCTAATATAATAAAGATAATGCTAACCAGTAGGGGGGACCAAACCGGTCCAATCCATGTAATCGGTATAAGAAAGAGAATGTCCCAATCGGCAAGTGATAACGGCCATTTTATAAAAATTCTTAAAAAAACATAGTATAGAATATCCCATATTCCAAAGATTATGAAAAAATACGAAAACCTTTCTAAAAAGCTTTTTCCTGTAAGATATGCTACGGAAAAAATAATAATTAGTGTTGCAAATTCTCTTATTATTTCAATGAGAAATATCTTTATAGGCATAAACGATTGAAGCGGAAAAATAAACCCCGACGGATAAAAAAGTTCTCTTAAATAGATAACGACTATCGCTTCTAAAAGTCCAAAACCAATGCCGAAAATAATTACAAAAATATCCTTCTTTTTCATATTATAATTTAACATTTTTTTCTGTATTTTTCAAATTCACAGCCACATTAAAATAAGGGCAATGATTATAATGATGAATGAGATAATTGTTTCAAATGGATTCAGATAAGTTATTTTCCTTTCCTTTTTATCTTTACCGGAAATGTGTTTGTAATGTTCTCTTAATTTATCATATTTTTCCTTGTCAAAACCGATATATTTATTTTCAAGATCATTTTGAAAAACAGGGTAATTCCTATTCAATACTTTATCAATGCCATTTTGTTCATAGTTCACTTTTATATTTATTTTCGTACCGGTCGACATAAAACTAAATTTACCGTTTTTCATTTTTACATCAAAACCGTTAATAGTGAGTATTCCATCTTCTTTTGAAAAATAACCGTTTACCTTCTTTCCGTTTACTATTGTATCGGCATCAAGTTCTATGTGTGGGTATCTATTCATATCTTTTGAGTAGCGGTTGATAATATTACTAAAAACGCTTGAAAGATACGGCTCTTTTTTTAAAAAATATTTATAATAATTGATAAAAGCCAAAAAATATCGGTTTTTTATATTTACCACTATTCCTTCATCTCTACTGTTTCTATTTAATACGATACCTGAATTCAAATAACCGCTTTGAATAATTTCTTGATAAGGCTTCTCTCTTCCCTTAAAACTTAATCCCTTAGTAATCTCTTTTTTTATACCGTAGTTCTTGGTGTAACCGATTATCAAGATCGGCTTATCGTTATTGATTAAATAATCGGTATTATAAAGCACATAACCGTCATATTTTTCTAAATTCTTTACCTTATCTATGTGTAAGGTCTTAACATTTATACCCAATCCATGCAAGAATCTTGAAATTATTCCAATGTCCGCAGATGGATATCTATAGATGATCACTACATCGGGGTGTTCTTTTTTTAATACCATATCAAGATATAAATAATTATCAGATACAATACTATCATTTGAATCGATTTTTACTTGCAAGGGATAAACACCCGCTTTTTTAAATGAAATTGTAATGGGGATATTATTTACACCGGCTATTAAAGCGATCCTCTTTTGATAAAGTTCTTTTCCATGCGAACTTATGCTCAAATCCGTCTTTATCTTTTTACTACTTTTTATCCTTAAAATAAACCTATTTTTGTTTCTCAGAACGGTTTTTTTCGGAGTAAGATCAATCATTTCAAGGTTATCAATGATGCTCTCTTTTTTAAGTGGTAAAAATTCTATGTTTGTTCTAAATGTTTCCGGAAGTTCATCCGTATAATTAAAGTCGGATATAAAGGTTGCTTTTTTTTCCTTTAATACCGAATAGAGCGTTATTCTTTCTATGTAATCATTCAAAGGTGAAGAATCCTTGTTGAAATCAGAAAATTTGGCTATTTTTCCCTGATCAATTGTATAGTATTTCCCTTTTTTCCGATAGTTTTGATAGTTCATGCTTTTAGAATTATCAATGAAAATTAATTCACCACCTAACTTGATTTTTCTTAATATTTGAAATTTTATATTAAAAAATAACATCAATAGAAATATTACCGGGATCAAATGAAATATCTTAAATTTTTTCTTATAGATTAAAAGAAAAATATATAAAAAAGAAAAAACAAGATATAAAAAAATCATTATTTTTTATTACTTTTCAATGCTCTATTCAATATAATTGCTGCGTTTAATGCGAAATCATTAAATAATATCTCATCATCACTTGAAAATTTTGCCTTTTCAAGTGCCTCAATATTTAATACACCGATTATTTCTTCGCCAACAATGAGGGGAGCAGCCATTTCAGAATTCATTTTAGATGTTTCATCTGCTATATATCGTTTATCTCTTTTTACATTATTTACCCTAATTGTCTTTTTTTCTTTTGCGGCAAGTCCTGTAACACCCTTACCTATTGGGATCTTTGTTTTTTTGACAAATTCTTCACTTTCCCCATAAGCACTATAAATATCCAGGCAATTATTTTTTTTATTTGTAAGCAATACGGATGCTGATTCAACATTGAATATTTCAACTAATTTTTTTATGATCAGATCGATTACTTTTTTAGGCTCTAAATTAGCAATGAGAAGACGATCAATTTTCCTGAGATGTTCAAGATCCTTTGCTCTTTTCTTTTCCTTTTGATGCATAATTGCATTTTGTAAGATAAGTTTATAAAATGGGATCATAATATTGAATATCTTCATATCGTGATTGTTAAAATCCTCTCCATTGGATTTATCTGCTACAAAAAGGTAGGCAATCACTTTATCATGTAACATTAACGGTTCAAAAACACCGTATTTTATGTTAAAATTCCTAAAAAAATTATTGACCGCCGGATAATTTTTCGCTTTGCTTTTTGATAAAAAATACTGTTTGCCTGTCAAAAAAAAATTTTTTGAAGATAAATTTTTTAAGAAAAAATTATTGACTTCATTTTTATCAAGCCCAAAAGAAAAGAGAGGTAGATACAATTCCTTTCTATCGTCATAAAAAAATATAACTGATTTTGTTGTATTAAAAAGGTGCATAATTGATGAGCCGATACCCCATGTAGTATCAAAGAAATTCTCAAATGACTTTGGTAAAAGGGAACTAATCTCTTCAAGTATACTTACTATTTCCCTTGTTTTTATCTGTTCATCAATCTTCTGTATATTTACCCTAAAAAGTTCCTTGAAAAAATTTTTCATTTTATTCCCTCATCTCCGCTTTCACCTGTTCGTATTCGTATTACATTTTCTATATCTTCTACCCAGATCTTTCCGTCAGCCATTCTCCCTGTTTGTAAAAATTCCTGTATTCCCGATACAAATTCATCAAGATCCTCAGTTAATATGATCGCTTCCATCTTTATCTTCGGGTGGAGAATTATGTTTTTTATAGCACCGGGATGAAGCTCTTTATGACCGAACTGAATTCCAAAACCCTCAACGCTATTGAATGTGGCACCTTTGATCTTGCTATCTTTTAGATAATTAAGAAAATCCCTATGTCTCTTTTTTTTATACACTACTACAACTTTTTTCATACTATATTATGCAAAAAAAACAACAAAAAGTCAAATTTTTGTTATTGAATATTGTTACTAAATGAAAATGTTAAGAGATTTTACTGCGTGAAATGTTAAGTTTTTCTAAGTTATTTTTAAATTATTGCAATATTTTTTTTAAAGGAATAAAAACTTAACATTTTGATTTTGGAATAACAATTTTTGCTATTGAAAAAATGATTTTAAAAAGGTATAATAAATAATTGAGGTATAGTAATGAAAACTATAAATATATTTAAGAAAAAACATAGACCAATCGTAATGACGACTGCCTACGATTATGTCTCTGCTAAGGTTTCGGAACTTGCGGGGATCGATGCACTTTTGGTCGGAGATTCTCTCGGAATGGTAATTGGGGGCAATGATACAACCTTAAAGGTAACGATCGAACAAATGATACTTCATACTCAATATGCGGCAAATGGAGCAAAGGATACATTTTTAATTAGTGATATGCCGTTTATGACCTATAAAACTACGCCAAAAGAGGCTGTGAAAAATGGAGGTTTACTTATCCAGAAAGGTGGTGCCGATGCGGTAAAATTGGAAGGTGGAAATGAGATATGCAGAACCATCAAAAAGATGGTTTTTGCGGATATTCCCGTTATGGGACATATCGGCTTAACGCCGCAAGCAATACTAAAATTCGGAAGATACAAAAAGATTGGAAAAAATGAGAAAGAGAAAAAATATTTACTTGATTCTGCAAAAAAACTTCAAGATGCAGGCGCCTTTGCTATTGTTCTTGAAAGTATACCCGAGCAAGTCGCCAAAGAGATCACAGAGTCCGTTTCAATACCAACGATAGGAATCGGTGCCGGTAAATATACGGATGGGCAGATACTTGTATGGAATGATATTTTGGGTTTTTACGACAAGATAAAGCCGCGATTTGCCAAAAGATACAAGGACCTTTGGAATGAAGCAATAGATGGACTTTCCAAATATAAGGATGAGGTTAAAAAAAGAAAATTCCCAAGCGAGAAGTATTTATGAATAATAAGTTAAAAGTAGATTTTTTAGTTATCGGAAGCGGTGTTGCGGGACTTAGAATGGCACTTGAATTGAAAAAATACGGAGATGTTCTGATCCTTACCAAGAGTTTACTCAAAGAAGGTTCAACGATGCATGCCCAGGGCGGCGTTGCCGTCGTTTATTCCTCCATCGACAAACCCAAATATCATTTTGCCGATACAATAAATGCAGGTAATGGAATTTGTAATCCCGAAGCAGTTTGGCGTATGGTTGAAGAGGGACCGATCAGGGTAAAGGAATTAATCGACTGGGGTGTAGCATTTGATATAGAAGGAAAAAAATTCGATTTTACAAAGGAAGGAGCACACAGAGTTTCAAGGGTATTGCATGCCGGCGGTGACGCTACGGGAGCAAACATAGAGGAAGTTCTCATAAATAAAATGGGAGCTGAACATATAAAATTCTATGAAAATGATTATGTCTGTCGATTAATAGAAAAGGATAATGAGGTTTTTGGTGCCGTTACTTATAAAAATGGAAAGCGAGTTACCATTTTTTCAAAAGCGGTCTTTATAGCGACCGGTGGAATAGGGCAGTTATACACCAATACGACAAATCCTCCGGTTTCCACCGGTGACGGGATTGCCTTTTCATTTCTTTCCGGTGCCGATATTATGGATAGTGAATTCATTCAATTTCATCCGACAAGTTTGGCAATAGGGATTTATCCGCGATTTCTCATCTCTGAAGCCGTTAGGGGAGAAGGGGCAATTTTGGTTGACGAGAAAGGAGAACCGTTCATGGAAAGATACCATCCGATGAAGGATCTCGCAGCAAGGGATATAGTATCAAGAGCAATTTATGATATTATGAAAAAGAGAAATTTAAAAAATGTGTGGCTCGATATAAGTCCGATAGGATTGAATAAATTTTCTAAAAGATTTCCAACAATTTATAAGACACTGATAACTAACAATGTACCACTTGATAAGGGACTAATTCCCGTTGTTCCTGCTGCTCATTATTTTATGGGCGGTGTCCGGATAGATCTGAACGGGAAGACATCTTTAAAAAATCTCTTTGCTGCCGGTGAGGTTTCCTGTAATGGTTTGCATGGTGCAAATAGATTGGCATCAAATTCACTTTTGGAATCCCTGGTTTTTGCTAAGATTGCAGCTGAAAATGGTAAATATTACAGAAAAAAGGAGATAAAAGAGATCATTTTTGATGAAAAAAAGGGTATAGATAAAAAAATAGATAGTGAATTATACAGTGAAATCAGATTGAAAATGGAAACAAATGCCGGCATAATTAGAAATATGACCAATCTAAAGAAAAATGTTAGGTATTTCAAAAACTTGTGGAAGGAATATGGAAATATTCCCAGCAACACTATAGAAAAATTTAGGTTAAAAAATATGATAATAAATGGATTTCTTATTAGTTATGCCGCATTACAAAGAAAAGAATCAAGAGGAGCTCATTTTAGATCGGATTTTTCATTTATTGACAACAGACATTGGAAACGGCATCAGATATTAAATAAAAAAGAGTTCAAATGGATAAAATAATTGTAAGGGGAGCCAACGAACATAATTTAAAAAATGTAAATGTTACAATACCCAAAGATCAACTTGTTGTCATAACAGGCGTATCTGGTTCCGGTAAATCATCACTTGCTTTTGATACGATCTATGCGGAAGGACAAAGGAGATATGTAGAATCACTTTCCACTTATGCAAGACAGTTCCTTGGATTGAAAGGAAAACCCGATGTTGAATATATTGAGGGTTTATCGCCTGCAATTGCAATTCAGCAGCGTGTACTTTCTCATAATCCAAGATCGATAGTAGGAACAATTACTGAGATATACGATTATATGAGAGTGCTTTTTGCACGAGTCGGAACCCCGTTCTGTCCCAATGATCATATCCCGATCTCATCCCAATCAATTGATGAGATAGTGGATGAGGTAATAAAGTTGCCCGTTGAAACAAGATTATTGGTTTTGGCACCCATAGTGCGAGGTAGAAAAGGAATATTCAGAGAACTTTTTTCAGACATAAGAAAAAAAGGATATGTTCGTGTTCGAATTGACGGTAAGATTTATGGTATAACGGATGCGCAAACCATTAAACTTTTTAAGAATAAAAAACATAATATTGAAGTTGTAGTTGATAGAATAATATTGAAAAAAGGTATACGAACACGGTTGTATGATTCAATAGAGATTGCATTAAAGGAAGCATCCGGCATAGTTGGAATTTCTTTGTTGGAAAAGAAATTCAATGATGGAAAGAAAGAAAAGATATTTTCGCAAAAATTTTTCTGTCCTATCTGCGGTTGGTCATTGCCTGAACTTTCCCCGAGAGTATTTTCTTTCAATAATCCTTATGGTGCTTGCTCCGATTGTTCCGGTCTTGGCTTCGTTTACTCCGTTGACCCGGATCTTTTGGCAAAAAACAAAGAGCTATCTATTAGAAACGGTTTATTTGCACATTTACCCGGATTAGGCTCGAGAAAATTTTCTCAATGGATGGTAAATTTAGGGAACAAACACGATTACGATTTTAATAAATCGTATAAAGAATTGACAGATGATGAAAAGAAATTTTTATTCTGGGGCGATAATGCTAAATTTGAGGGTATTGCAAATATCATAGAAAGACGTTTTAAATCTACAAAATCTTCAATGATGAGGGATATTTATTTACGATATTTTACCAAGATCCCTTGTAGAACATGTGAAGGTAAACGGTTAAATTCCGATGCATTAACGGTTCAAATAAAAGGGAAAAATATATGGGATCTGACCTCATCAACAGTAAGCTCCCTTTTATCATTTTTTAATGCTCTGAGTTTTCAAGGTGAAAAGAGAGTTATAGCATCACCCATACTAAACGAACTCCGAACACGATTACTCTTCCTGAACAATGTCGGTTTGTCGTATATTTCGCTTGATAGAACGATCGACACCCTTTCGGGTGGAGAACTTGAAAGAATAAAACTTGCAACACAATTGGGAACTAAATTAACGGGGGTCATCTATATTCTTGATGAACCAACCATCGGACTTCATCCAAAGGACACTAAACAGCTTTTGGATTCCTTGATCCGTTTGAAAGAGATGGGAAACACGGTTATTACCGTTGAACATGACAGGGACACGATCCGAAGTGCCGATTGGGTCATAGATCTTGGTCCGGGCGGTGGCATTCACGGTGGAAATATTATATTTTCAGGTACCTACCAACAACTGTTAAAAACAAAAACCTTGACGGCTTCCTATATAACTCATAAGAAAAAGTGTAAGTTAGATCGGATAATAAAAACCATCAGAAAAAATGATTACATAAAGGTTTATGGAGCGGAAGAATTCAATCTAAAAAAGATCAATGTTAATATCCCTTTGAATAAACTTGTATGTATAACCGGTGTTTCCGGTGCAGGGAAATCTACCTTAATGAATAGAATTCTATACAGGGGTATTAAAAGAGAAATGGGGTATACTACTCAAAAACCGGGTAAGTATGCTATGTTTGAAAATCTTGATAAGGTAGATGATGTCAAATATATTTCTCAACACCCCATTGGCAGAACATCCAAGTCTAATATAGCTACATATACCAAGCTGTTTGATATTATAAGGGCTTTATTTGCTCAACTTCCGGAGAGTAGGGTAAGGGGCTATAGATTGGGAAGATTTAGCTTTAATGTAAAAGGAGGTAGATGTGAGGCTTGCCAGGGTGAAGGTGTCAAAAGGATAGAGATGCATTTCTTACCGAATATCTTTGTCAAATGCGATGTATGTAAGGGGCATAGGTACAATAAAGAAACACTTGAAATAAAATACAAGGGTAAGAATATTGCAGAAATTCTTGATATGACCGTTGAAGAAGCATACAATTTTTTTAAGAATATTCCAGCATTGAAAAGAAAATTACAGGTTTTGATGGATATTGGACTCTCTTATATAAAACTCGGACAACCGGCACCTACCCTATCGGGCGGTGAGGCACAAAGGATCAAATTAGCAAAGGAACTCTCAAAAAAGACAAACAGGGGAACGATCTATTTTATGGATGAGCCAACAACCGGACTCCATTTTGATGATATCAATAAACTATTGAAGGTTATTGAAAAATTAAGGGATAAAGGAAACACGATCGTTGTCATTGAACATAATCTTGATTTTGTTAAAAATGCCGATTGGATCATTGATCTTGGTCCTGATGGAGGCGATAAAGGCGGATATATCGTTGCAGAAGGAACTCTTCAAGATATAACAAAGATCAGGGTTTCTTACACAGGTCAATATTTAAAAAAATATATAAAAGAGGAGAAAAGTTATGGGAATCTTTAAAGCTTATGATATTCGAGGGATTTATAAGGAAGAATTAACGGAAGAGATTGCAGAGAGGATCGGTTATTTTCTTCCACAGGTGATTGGCGGAAAAAAGATAGCAGTAGGTCACGATATGAGGCACTCATCGGACAGACTGAGAGATGCTCTTATTTCCGGATTGACAAAGGCTGGAGCAACGGTCTATGATGTGGGACTTATTTCAACCCCTATGATAAATTTTGCAGTGGCAAACTATAATTTGGATGGTGGTGTTCAGATCACCGCTTCTCATAATGCAGCAAAATATAATGGTTTCAAGGTTAATAAAAAACTTGCTCAGCCGGTTGGATACGATATGGGTCTGAATAAGGTGGAAGAACTTGTAAAGAGTAACGAGAAAGTTATTGAAAAAGAGATCGGTGATGTCAAGAAGCTTGATATATTGGATGATTATATTGCTCTTGTCAAGTCATTTTTAAAGTCGGATAAGAAGTTTCATATTGCAATAGATGCGGGAAACGGGATGGCGGGCTATACAGTTCCGAAGATATTGAAAGATAATAATATTTCTTATGACGGGCTCTATATGGAACTTGACGGTAACTTTCCGAATCACGAAGCAAACCCATTAAAAGATGAAAACCTTGTTGATATAAAAAAAATGGTGGATAAAGGGGATTACGATTTCGGTATTGCATTTGACGGGGATGCCGATAGAATAATGTTCATTGATGAAAAGGGGAATAATATCCCCGCTGATATAATTACTGCAATGATAGGGGAATGGTTCGTGGAAAATGGACATGATGGTGTTCTGTATGATGTAAGATCAACAGAAATGATAAAGGAAGCAGTTGAAAGAAGAGGTGGACATTCCTATTTATGTATGGTAGGGCACGCCTACTTTAAAAAGCTTTTGAGAGAAAAGGATGCTTTTTTCGGTGGAGAGCTTGCCGGTCATTTTTATTTCAAAGAAAATTTCTATACCGATAGCGGTGTCATTATGCTTATGAAGATGGTCAATTTTCTCACGGAAAAGGGTAAACCATTATCGGAACTTGTTCTGCCGTATAGAAAGTATTTTCAAAGCGGTGAAATAAACTCAAAGGTTGAAGATAAAGACGCAAAAATAGAAGAGATAGCGGAACTATACAAAGAGGGAAGGCAATTAAGGGTAGACGGCTTGACCGTCATATATGATAAATGGTGGTTCAACCTGAGAAAATCAAATACCGAACCGCTTTTGAGATTATGTCTTGAAGCGGATACGGAGGAATTGGTAAGAGAAAAAATTGAAAAATTATTGAAGGAAATAAGGAAATACAGAGGTTAGAGGTTGGAGGTTAGAGGTTAGTTAAAAACAATATTAAACTCCGAAAAGCCATAAAAGAGGGACATTACCAAATACAGAGGTTAGAGGTTGGAGGTTAGAGGTTAGTTAAAAACAATATTAAACTCCGAAAAGCCATAAAAGAG